>JAYUFN010000292.1:0-11394 GCA_043738705.1 Bacteroidota bacterium | reverse complement strand
CGGGACTTTAAAATACCTATCGAAAATCTTTGGAAGATATTTTTCCTCAATACCATATCCGTAGTCTTTCACAAAAAAATCGAGATGATTTTTTTGCTGAATGATACCTAGTTCTATTTTGGTATTTTGATAAGAGTTTTTGATTGCATTGGTTAGTAAATTAATTAGAACCCAAGCCGACTTTTCTTTATCAGCATAGACAGTTGGAAGCCCATTCATCGTGGAAACCTGTATTTCAACTCCTTTTTGCTGAGCTTGAAATAAAACTGTTTGAACTGCATTTTCTACAATTTCAATTGGGCTAACTGATTGTAGTTTTAATTGAATATTACCAGTCTCGACTTGCGACATGGTTAAAAGTTCGCCTGTAATTTTTAGTAATCTATCTGCATCTTCAACGATGCTATTAATCAAATCTTTTTGATCGGAATTGAATCCACCCACTTTTTCGTTTGTCAATAATTTTGCACTCATTTTTATTGAAGCAAGCGGTGTTTTTAATTCGTGTGAAACTGTTGCAATAAAGTTTGTTTTTGCTTCATTTAATTCGTGAAATGGAGTAATGTTTCGTAAAACAATTACATGACCAATTATCTTATCTTGATTCGTTACTATAAATACATCTTTATTAAAATAACTTTCCTTATTATCTGCAAATATTTTTAGTTCTTTATGATCAGTTTCTGATAATAACAGTTTTCGCATAAGATCATTCTTGAGAGCTACGTCTGGCGCGTATTTTCCAATAATTTCTTTTTCTTGTAACCCTAGAAGAGTACCTGCTACCATGTTGAGAAATAAAATATTTCTTTTCTCATCTAATCCAACAATTCCGTCTTTCATTTGATTGATGATGGTTTCAATCCTGCTTTTCTCGAAAGTTATCCGAGCAAGATTGCTGTGTTCATATGCATTTAGTTTTTCTGCCATACTATTAAATGCATTCGCTAGATCACCGAACTCGTCTTTTTGATCAAGGTGAATTCTTTCGTCGTATTGTTTGTTTGCAATTGCCGAAATTCCTTCTGAGAATGCACGAACCGGTTTTGAGATGAAGTCGGGAAAGTTAACTACAAATGAAAACGTGATTAGGGTTAGTATAGTGAAGAGGATAGTTAATAATACAATTGCATTATCAGCAGTATGTTGAGCTATTTCATTTTTACGTAAGATGGCATTTTGGTTTATCTCTGAAACCGAAATCAGATTATTCCGTATTTCCACAATAACTGAAAGGTTATGTTTATCAGTTTTGAGCAGTTCGAAATTCCTTCTCAAATTTTCGCTTTGCTCTTTTTCGCCGATTTCAGTAATATTCGATTCTTGTTTTTTCAGGTATTTTTCAAACTCTATCAAAGCCCTATTACTAGTCTCAAGGTTATTTAATGCCTGTTCCATATGGTTCACAAACACTAATGACTCATGGTTATTCTCGATAATTCTGGTTGCGTCGTCTTTTAATTTAGTGATATAGAAAATTCCAAGAATTCCAAATATTAGAATCACCAAAAACAAAAAGCCCATACCCAAACTCAGTTTGGTTTTTAGTTTCATTTTATGAAAGTATTACAATGTCAATATCTGACGCTGATAATTTTTGAAGTAGTTGATTAAAAACTGCAGTATTTAAAATAATATTTAAAAGGTTTAAATGTGGCTTCCCTATACAAATAGTCGTAATTTTTTTTTGTTCAGTTACTTCGAATATGGCTTTTGCAATATTATTATTTTTAAGCCTAATAACATCAGCTCCAAGTTCGGTAGCAAGCTTCAGATTATTCAATAAATACCTTTGGGCTGCAAGCCCGATATTATCGCCCGACTCTTTTGGAGTCTGCACATATAAGAGACACCATTTTGAGCCATAGTAAGATGCTAATCTTGCAGTCTTACGAATTACTTTCTTTGCAATTTCATGATTACTACTAATGCAGGCAAGAAAAACTTCTTGTTTTAACTGAGCACTTTTCGGGAGCTCGGTTTCGATTTTCCGTTCAAGTTGTGATGCTACCTCTTTTAAGGCTAGTTCTCTGAGTTGCAGGATCTTTTCACTTTGAAAAAAATTTTCTAAAGCCAAAGCAATTTTATCTTTGGTATAAATTTTACCCTCTTTCAATCGGGTAACTAATTCATCTGCTGTTAGGTCGATATTTACCACTTCATCAGCTTGCCTCAAAATTTTATCAGGTATCCGCTCTGAGACCTCAATGCCAGTGATTTCTTTGATCGATGGATTTAGACTTTCAAGATGTTGGATATTTACCGCACTGATTACATTTATTCCTGCATCCAAAATATCCATCACATCTTGCCAACGTTTTTCATTCTGACTACCTTGAATATTGGTATGTGCTAGCTCATCTATAATAACAATTTCAGGATGTAGATTAATAATTGCTTGTACATCCATTTCTTCTAATTCCTTTCCTTTATAAAATATCTTCCTGCGAGGTACAACTGGCAGTCCATCAACAAGATTCTGCGTTTCTATTCGTTGGTGAGTTTCTATGAAGCCGATTTTTATGTCGATTCCGTTTTTCATTAAGCTATGAGCTTCTTGTAACATTCTATAGGTTTTACCAACGCCCGCGCTCATTCCAATATATATTTTAAACTTTCCACGTCGCGACTTGCGGATCAGGTTTAAGAATTTTTCTGCACTAGAATTACTTATAGCTGGCATGATTTGATTATTTAGAATTTATAAACAGCTGCTAAAATGAAACCTATTTGCTATGGGGTTATTTCATTGCTTTTACTTTATCTCGTTAAGTGCTATGTTTAATTTCAGCACATTCACTTTCTCTGTACCAAATAATCCCAAAAATGGTCTTTCTTTTTGTTGAATGATTAGTTTATTAATTGTTTCAGATGAAAGGTTCCTTGATTTCGCAATCCTATCTACTTGTATCATTGCGCCTAGTATCGATACATCTGGATCTAAGCCACTCCCTGATGCTGTAACCAACTCAGAAGGAATTTCTGATTTGTGTTTCCCAGGATTATGAACTAAAAAGCTATCTACTCTAGCTTGAACATCCTTTAAATAGTCAGGATTTGTTGGTCCTTTATTTGATCCAGAAGAACTTGCTGCATTATAACTTACAGCAGAAGGACGCCCGTTAAAATATTTATCTTTTGTAAAAGATTGTCCTTCATAAAGATATCCTTTCACTTCTCCGTTTACAATTAGTGTTTGCCCCGCTCCTTTATTTGGAGCAGCTTGCGCTATAATAAGAATAAGTAGACTATATAGTATGCAACAGACAATAATACTCAGAGCTGTTATTTTTAAGGCTTGATTGATTTGCTTTTTCATAATTAGAATTTTAATAGATTTTTTAAAACCAGATCGATACTACCATGTCGATAATTTTTATACCGATAAAAGGAGCAATTATTCCACCAAGTCCATAAATTAATAAATTTCTTCTTAACAATGCACTTGCTCCAATTGGTTTATAAGCAACCCCTTTTAAAGCTAATGGTATTAGTAAAGGAATAATCAGGGCATTAAATATCACAGCCGAAAGTATGGCACTTTCAGGGCTATGTAAATGCATGATGTTTAGACTTTGCAACCCTGGTAATGCGACCATAAATAATGCAGGAACAATTGCAAAATATTTTGCCACATCGTTTGCGATTGAAAAAGTTGTTAAGGTGCCTCGAGTCATTAGTAATTGCTTTCCTATTTCTACAATCTCTATTAATTTTGTTGGATCATTGTCAAGATCCACCATGTTTCCGGCTTCTTTTGCGGCTTGAGTGCCGCTGTTCATTGCAACACCCACATCTGCTTGTGCTAATGCCGGAGCATCATTTGTGCCGTCACCCATCATCGCTACTAATTTTCCGCCCTTCTGTTCTTGCTTAATATAGTTCATTTTATCTTCTGGCTTTGCTTCAGCAATAAAATCGTCAACTCCAGCTTTTTCAGCAATAAATTTTGCAGTTAAAGGATTATCGCCTGTTACCATAACTGTTTTTACGCCCATTTTTCTTAATCGTTCGAATCTTTCCTGTATGCCCGGTTTGATAATATCTTGAAGCTCAATCACACCCAAAACTTTTTCATTCTCAGATACAACTAATGGTGTTCCGCCATTCGATGAAATACGTCTTACTTGTTCTGCGGTTTCCTGTGGAAACTCGTTCCCTGCATTAAGTACTATATTCTTTATTGAATCATAAGCACCCTTTCTAACGCGTTTTCCCGAAGCAAGATCTATACCACTGGTTCGCGTTTGTGCTGTGAATTCTATGAATCGAGCACCATCTATATGAAAACTATTTTTATTTAGATTAGCCAATTCAATAATCGATTTCCCTTCTGGAGTTTCGTCTGCCAGAGATGACAATACGCATGATTCAATAAATATTTTTTCATCAATACCATCTGCGGCAAAAAAATGTGTTGCCTTCCTGTTTCCAATGGTGATGGTTCCTGTTTTGTCTAAAAGCAATGTATCCAAATCTCCTGCTGTTTCAACTGCCTTGCCACTTTTAGTAATTACGTTTGCACGCAAAGCTCGGTCCATGCCTGCAATTCCTATTGCACTCAATAAGCCGCCAATGGTAGTAGGAATTAAACAAACGAAGAGAGAAATAAAAGCAGAAATTGTAATCGGAGTATTAGCGTAATCACCAAATGGTTTGAGCGTTACACAAACTATAATAAAAACTAAAGTAAACCCGGCAAGTAAAATAGTTAAGGCAATTTCGTTTGGCGTTTTTTGTCGACTAGCGCCCTCTACCAATGCAATCATTTTATCTAGGAAGCTTTCTCCAGGATTGGTCGTCACTTTTACTTTGATACTATCGCTCAATACTTTTGTACCCCCCGTCACGGAGCTTTTGTCGCCTCCAGATTCCCTGATAACTGGAGCTGATTCACCCGTAATAGCACTCTCATCAATGGTAGCAATTCCAAATACTATTTCACCATCCATTGGAATTGTATCACCGGATTCACATAAAAAAATATCCCCCTTTTGTAATTGTGATGAAGGAACGATTTTGATTTCGTCAATAAAAATTTCTCCAACAGGTTGAATCCATTTGGCCGGAGTGTCTTGCCTGGTTTTTCTTAAACTATTAGCTTGAGCTTTGCCTCTTGCTTCTGCAATAGCTTCTGCAAAATTCGCAAATAATAAAGTGATGAATAATACAAAAGTCACTATCAAATTATACAACAGACTTCCTTGAGTTTTTTCGCCTAAAAAAATCCAAAAACATACACCTAACATTACAGCTGTTCCTATTTCTACGGTGAACATCACCGGATTACGATACATGATCTTTGGATTTAGCTTAATGAAAGAATGCTTTATGGCATCTTTTACCAAGCCAGACTCGAATAATTGATTTGTGTTTTTTGACATAATATTTTTTTTAATCTTACAAATAGTAGCCTGTTGAATTAATTATGCTGACTCAAGTATTCCGAGATAGGGCCAAGAGAAAGTGCAGGAAAGAATGAGAGTGCTGCGATAATAAATATTACTGAAAGTACCATGATGCCAAACGTTCCTGTATCAGTTTTTAATGTGCCTACTGTTTCTGGGGTATGTTTCTTTTGAGCCAACATTCCTGCAATGGCTAGAGGTCCGATGATTGGAAGAAATCTTGCTAATAACATGACAATGCCACAACTGATATTCCACCAGGCCGTATTATTTCCCAAGCCAGCAAAGCCACTGCCATTGTTTGCTGACGATGAAGTGTATTCGTATAACATTTCGCTAAAACCGTGATTACTAGGATTATTTAACCAGCTTGCATAAGCAGTTTTATTGTGTGAAAAAAGGAAGCTTGCAAGCGAAGTACCAACAAGGATTAAAAATGGGTGTAGTAATGCAATGATCGCTGCTATCTTCATTTCTTTTGCTTCGATTTTTTTGCCCATAAACTCTGGAGTTCTCCCAACCATCAGACCACTTATAAAAACCGCAATGATCATAAAAATATAGAAGTTTAAAAAGCCTACACCTACTCCCCCAAAGAAAGCATTTACCATCATCCCAAGCATTGCAAACATTCCTGTTAATGGTGTGAAGCTATCGTGCATAGCGTTTACAGAGCCATTCGAAGTTACCGTTGTTGAGATGCCCCAATAGGCAGAAGCTGCTGAACCAAAACGAACTTCTTTTCCTTCCATACTACCCATTGGTTGTATAATACCCATGTTTGAAATAGAATTGTTTCCTTTTAATTCGAAGTAAACAGATGGAATTAAAAACAATAAGAAGCCAATTGTCATAACGCTAAAAACCATCCATGCAAAACGTTTTTTATTGATCATGTATCCCATAGCGAAAATCATTGCAATGGGAATCAACAGGATCAGAACGTTTTCTATAATATTTGTAAAATAACTAGGGTTCTCAAGAGGGTGTGCCGAGTTAGCTCCAAAAAAACCGCCACCATTTGTTCCAAGTTGTTTAATAGCAACCATAGCAGCAACGGGACCACGACTTACGTTTACTGTATCACCTTGTAAAGAAATAAATCGGGCCTTCCCTTTAAAAGTCATTGGGGTACCGCTAAATAAAAGTAGAATAGCAGTTAATAATGAAATGGGCAACAATACTCTTGTCAGGGATTTGATAAAGAAATTATAAAAATTTCCAATTTTCTCTGTTACTTTTTCTTTCATTGCAACAAATACAACAGCACAAATAGCCATACCTGCAGCGGCACTAATAAACTGAAACAGCATCAATATCAACTGACCCAAGTAAGAAACACCCGATTCCCCTGAATAGTGCTGCAAATTAGTGTTGCTGATAAAACTGATAGAAGTATTGAATGCTAGATCTGCTGACATGGAAGGGTTGGCATCTGGATTTAATGGTAGCGAACCCTGAGTCATTAAAATCAACATAGAAAAGAGAAACCAAATTAGATTAATAGTTAAAAGGGTAACTAAGTTCTCTTTCCAGTTCATCTCTTTTTCTGGCTTCACTCCCGCGAGTTTGAAAAATATTTTCTCTATCGGGTCCATTATAAAATCGAGCCATGTTGAATGCCCACTATATATTTTGCCAATATAAGTTCCAAGTGGAATTGCAAGAACCAATGTAACAATAAACATAAAGACAATGCCTGTAATTTCAGTGTTCATAGTAAATTTATTTTTCCAATGAGTTGTTTAAAATTTTTCAGGTTTTACTAGTACATAACAGATATAGCAAAAAACGAGAATTGAAATAATGAAGAGTAAAAGCATATGTTTGGTTTTAAATGTTATCAAAAAATTCGATTGATTTATAAAATAGAAAAAACCCGAATAACCCTGCACCGAGAAGTATAAGCGTTAGCATAGTTGTATAATTTGAACTAGAATTGGCAAATCAGATGCCCAATTGATTCTTTAAAAACTAATTACCCATAAATGCTTATTAATATTGAGTTCCAGCCATTATTTAACTTCTGACGCTCTGTTTTAAACAATAAAAAACCCTTCCAAAATGGGAGGGTTTTTTCAAAATGGGTTGATGAAACCAATGATGATACTCAATCGATTTTGTATTCTTCAATCTTCCTGTATAGTGTTGTTAGGCCTATATTTAATAATTTTGCAGTTTCTGTTTTATTTCCTTTGGTATGATTAAGTACTCGCTGAATATGTAGCTTCTCAACACTTGCCAAATCAAATGCCGATAAAGTTCTATTGGTTGCCATCGACTTTTTATTTTGCATTTCAATGGGCAAATCTGTTATCGTCAATTCTTCTGTTTCAGCAAGAATAACAGCACGTTCTATAATGTTTTTTAATTCGCGGATATTGCCTTTCCATTCATACTCTTCCAACTTCTGAATAAATTGCCTTTCCATCCCAATTACTTTCTGATTTGCTTTGGAAGTAAACCTATTTAAGAAGTGTGTTGCTAGAATGATGATATCGTTTTTTCGATCTCGGAGAGTCGGCAATTCAATTTTGAAAACATTTAAACGATAAAACAAGTCTTCCCGGAATAAACCTTCTTCAATTTCTTTTTGTAAATTTCTATTGGTAGCAGCAATAATTCGGACGTTTACTTTTATCGCTTTTGTGTCGCCGACTTTTATAAACTCACCAGATTCCAATACCCGCAAAAGTTTCGCTTGTAACTCTAAAGACATTTCACCAATTTCATCAAGAAACAAAGTGCCATTATTAGCTTCTTCCAATAAACCTTTTTTGTCTTTGATTGCTCCTGTAAATGCGCCCACTTTATGACCAAACATTTCACTCTCAAGAATCTCTTTGCTAAAAGCGCTACAATTAAGCGCTATAAAACTGTTTTTCTGTCTATTGCTACCGTTATGAATTGCTTGAGCAAAAACTTCTTTTCCAGTGCCTGTTTCTCCTAAAAGTAAAACGGTTGCATCTGTAGGAGCTACTTTCTTGGCCATATTAATCGCCTCAAGAATGATCGGAGCATTACCAAGAATACTTTCAAAACCATATTTTTTTTCTACCCTATCTTCTAAGGTCTTAACACGTTTTTGTAATTGCACTTTTTCAAATGCTTTATTTAGAAGAGGGATTATTTTATCGTTATCGTCACCTTTAGTAATATAATCGAAGGCGCCATTTTTCATAGCTTGGATACCATCTGATATATTACCATAGGCAGTAAGAAGGATTATTTCTATTAAAGGAAATTTAAGTTTTACATTTTCAATAAAATCTACACCATTCCCGTCAGGTAATTTTACATCACATAAAACTATATCAACCGCAGTCCTTTCTAATACTTTAGTTCCTGATTTAAGATCTGATGCTTCTAATACCTGATAACCCTCCAGGCGGATAATGCGACTTAAAAGCTTTCTCAGCTTTTCTTCATCGTCGATCAGTAATATTGTTTGCATACCGTAATTTATTTTAATTCCACTAACTGACTTACATTATTATTTCTGTCCACTGTTGCCACGCAGATACGTTTTCCTTGTGTATCAGGTATTTTTGTAAGATCTAGGGTTACTGTTTTTTCTGTAACAATTATCTGGACTAATTGGGCATTGGAAAATTTAACTGGTATGCCTTCAGCTAAAGTAAAAATACCAAAAGCTTTGATTCGTTCTTTACCATTGTAGGCTAATTCTATTAGTCCATTCGCTAGTTTGGTTGGAATGGGTTGATCTGGTATGCCATCATCAATCCACTGCATGGGTGGCACTAATGCAGGATAGTAGTAATAATTATTTTGAAGGCTGTCATTCCATCCTAAAGGATTTTTTTCAAAAACTTTACTATTAAAAAATACGCTGCCTTGCGTTGTTTTATAATTCCTGAGTGCTTCAATTTGTTTTGGAATTTCGTTAGGGTTCCTCCATGCGGCATTCGTGCCCGCCCTGTAAATACCATGACCAATAAACACCTGTTTACCATAGGCATGTTGATTCCACCAGTCCAACAAAACATAATAATCTGCTAACTTATGTCCACGCTCCCAATAAAGTTGTGGCACTACATAATCGATCCAGCCTTTCTCGAGCCATAAAAGAATATCCGCATAAAGATCATCATAATTTGTTTGCCCTCCTTTTGTATCACTGCCCATGGGATCTTGACTTTTATTACGCCAGATACCAAATGGACTGATACCAAATTTTACTCTTGGATTTGCGATACGAATAGTTTCGAATACGATTTTGATAATGCTATCACAATTGCTTCTTCTCCAGTTCTCCTTATTCATTCCATTGCCATAACGTAGGTAGGATTGCTGATCTGGAAATTCTTTCCCAGCAATTCGATAAGGATAAAAATAGTCATCCATATGTATTGCGTCGATATCATAACGAGTAACAATATCGCGCACTATTCGTACTGTATGTTGGCGTACTTCAGGGAGTGCTGGATTAAAATATTTTTTACCTCCATATATTAAAAACCATTCTGGGTGGAGCTTGGTAAGATGTGTAGGGGCAATAGATGAATTATGCAAATTGAAAACTGCGCGATATGGATTCAGCCATGCATGAAATTCCAAGCCCCTTTTATGTGTTTCTTGGATCATAAATTCTAGCGGGTCGTAATAAGGCATTGGTGGCAAACCTTGTTTTCCAGTTAAAAATTCACTCCAGGGTTCGTATTGGGACGGGTACAATGCATCACCTGCGGGGCGAATTTGAACAATTACTGCATTCATTCCATTCTGCTGATGCATATCAAGTAATTTAATATACTCGGCCTTTTGTGCAGTCACCGACAAATTCTTTGAACTAGGCCAGTCGATATTATCAACAGAAGCTACCCAAACCCCTCTAAATTCATAATTGCGCGGGTTTTGTGCTCTGATGGAAAATAAGAAAAATAAGAAGATTACTATTAAGCTAACAGTCTTTATAAGCTTCATGCTGTAAAGATAAACCCCTGAATACTGGTTCAGCATATTGTGGAAGAAATATGAATTGAAGGCGGGTAATGCACATTTGCACTATACTTTTTCGCGAATTTTATCAAGTAACTTACTAAGTTCCATTGCTTCATCTTCTGTAAGATTGTTCAAAACATTATCGATATCTTGATTTCTGCTATCTAATTGTGCAAGCAAATCCAAACCGGTATTGCTTATACAAATGTCAACTAATCTTTTATCGGTTACGCAAACAGTTTTCGCCACTAGCCCTTTTTTGATAAGACGGTCAACAATACGGCTTGTGTCGCTCATTTTATCCAGCATACGGTCCCGAATTTGAAGGGTGCTAATAGGCTTTTTACTGCCACGAAGTATACGTAGTATATTATATTGTTGCGTTGTGATATCGCCTTCGTCAATAATCTGTTTGATTCTTTCGTTGAGCCAGTTACTAGTGAAAATGAGGTTTACCGAAGCCTTTTGAAGGTTGTTTCTAAACTGATATTGATTTATGTCTTTGTCAATTCCCATTGCTAGAAATATTAATCGTTGTTCGATCTACTAATTCAGGAGCAAAAGTAAATAGGAAACTTTAAGAAAACATTAAAAAAAATATGAAATTGGATAAAACTATTGATTAGCATTAAAATACACAATATTAAAAATATTATTTTTCCCAAACACTCAGTCCTTCACTACAATTTGAACAGATATCAATATTTTTCCTGCTGCTCGAAAGTTCTTTTCTAAACTGCTTATAATTATCATTTTTCCAGATTTCTTTAAAACTTTGATTATGCAAATTCCCTAATTGGTGCATGGCGTCTTTATCAAAACAACAGGGAACTGCAAGTCCATCCCAAGTAATTACGTTTGCATGCCATAGTTTCCAGCAGTGGTTACTCAAGCCACTTTTTACACGTCGTTTCCCATCTGCGCCTATTCTGTAGCGACTATATTTATCGATAGTTGGAACCAAGTGATGTGGGTCATTTTCGAAATCATACACTTGGGCAGTTTTAAACCGAACTTGATCAAC
>JAYUFN010000291.1:0-4131 GCA_043738705.1 Bacteroidota bacterium | reverse complement strand
TTACTTATTTCTTTTTCCACCAGTGCTTATTGCTCTATTTTTTTTGAAAGGATCTCGAAAGAAGTTACTAATTAATTTTATGTCGGTCATTCATCTTACAATGATTGCCTATAGTTTTTTTTTGATAAGGCAGCTGATTGGTCTGTGGCAATTGGCAAATGGATTTGGTATCTCTCCGTTCAAATATTTGATATCTTCAGAATACTTACTGGAATTATCACTCATAATTATATTGCCTTTTTTATTTTTTGTTAAACCCCTTTTAGCCAATCGAACTTTGGGTTTTATAATATGGTCTCTCTTACTTGTGTGTAAAATTTATCCAGAACTTAACGATCAGCCAATACTAATTTTATGTAACTTATTATTTTATCTCAGTTTGGTTTGTGCGCTATATGCTTTACTTTGGTTACTCAAAAAATTACCAGAAAAATTCTAGCCAATATGTATTCAGCTTTCGTTTTAGCAAATAAATACCTATTGTATTATTTAAGATCTTCAAATGGAAGAGGGCATGGTATCCATTCGCCATTTGTGTATGATTTTGTAAGAAATGTGCTGTTGGATAAACGGGTCTTCTACGATTTTGATGCGATTGAACAGTGCCGTAATGCATTGTTAAGTAGTCAAACCTTGATACAAATAGATGACTTTGGAGCCGGATCAAGAACTGAGCAATCTAGTCTTCGTCGTGTTGCGGATATTGCGAAATCGTCTCTCAAGCCAAAAAAATATGGGCAACTCATTTTCAGGATAGTAAATTATTATGGTTCACAAAACATCCTAGAATTAGGAACATCCCTAGGTATTACAACAGCATATATGGCATCAGCCAATCGAACTGCTAATATTTATTCCTTAGAGGGTGCGGCCGAAGTTGCAAAAATTGCGCGAAATAATTTTATTGCACTGCAATTATCTCAGATTGAAATTGTGCAAGGGAATTTTGATGAAATATTGGATTCGGTGATTTTTAAAATGAAAGATATTGACTTGATTTTTGTAGATGGGAATCATAGATACGAACCAACCATAAGATATTTTCAACAGCTGTTATCCAAAATACAGGAAGGATCTATCATAATATTCGACGACATCCACTGGAGTAAAGAAATGGAACAAGCTTGGACAACAATCCAAAAACATCCAGATGTAACGCTAACAATTGACCTATTCTTCATTGGGCTTGTGTTTTTTAGAAAAGAAATTAAAGCTAAACAGCACTTCCATATTCGATATTAAAGATTGTTCTCAAACAGTTCAATTTTTAGATTGGTCGTATATTTGAAAAAAAATCTATTGGTAGTTCCTACGGCCTTACTTCAATCCTTGCAAACAGTAAAAGGGTTCCATCAAATGGATTTTGAGGAAGTTCATGCTTCGGGCGAACAAATCATTTCGATTCGATTAAATCCAGCTAAACCATTTGACCCCCAATACCTACCCATCAGTGAAAAGGTTAAGTGGTGCGATCATGCTGTGTATTTATCAGAACGCCCTTTTTTTACTTTCGATCCTTTGTTACATGCCGGCGCCTATTATGTTCAGGAAGCTAGTAGCATGTTTTTGTGGCAGGCTTTAATACAATTGATGCCTGAGACCCATGCTAAAAAAGTATTGGATTTATGTGCCGCACCTGGTGGTAAATCCACACTTCTATCTTCATATTTTAAAGACGGTTTATTGGTTTCTAATGAAGTAATTAAGAACAGGGCAGCTATTTTAGTAGAAAATTGCTCTAAATGGGCTGATAGTAACACGGTGATTACAAATAACGATCCAACACATTTTCAGTCCTTACCCGGATTTTTCGACTGTATCGTTGTAGATGCTCCATGTAGTGGAAGTGGTTTGTTTAGAAAAGATCCGGATTCGGTAAATGAGTGGACAGAAGCAAATGTGCAATTATGTAGCCAACGGCAGCAACGTATATTGGCTGATATACTTCCCGCTTTGTCCGAGAACGGAATACTGATTTATGCAACCTGCTCTTATTCTCAAGAAGAAGATGAGTTTATTTGTGATTGGTTGATTAATGAAATGGAGATGGAAAGCTGTGGACTTGCTTTGGAAGACGACTGGAACGTAATTGAAACAGAATCTCCTATGAATGGGGCCAAAGGGTACCGGTTTTTTCCAAACTTAATAAAAGGCGAAGGTTTTTTTCTTTCTTGCTTTAGAAAATTAAAACGTGAGAATTATGAGAAGATAAGGTCTAAACAGTTGCAAATGACTACAAAAAGTCAGGTTCAACAACTAGAATCTGTCATATCTTTAAAAGCGGGACTAGCTTTTTTTGATCAAAGCGCTTCTGTTAGAGCAATTGATTCGAGCTGGGTTAGCGATTTGAGTATTTTGGCAAACCATTTGTATATCAAGAAAGCGGGTATTGAGATTGCTGGATTTAAGGGAAAAGACATTGTGCCTTCGCATGAACTTGCTTTAAGTACACTTCTAATAGATGGCTTTCCGGTATTGGATTTGGATTTGGGAAATGCCTTACTTTATCTGAAACGAAAGGAATTCAGGATCAATGGAACAATTGGCTGGAATTTAATTCGGTTTAGTGGACTAGGAATTGGCTGGGCTAAATTATTACCAAATAGGGTCAATAATTATTATCCCGCTGAATGGCGTATACTAAAAGATTAATTTTACGTTTATAGGGTAACTATTCGTGTGTATGAAACAGATAGGTTGGATCATTTTTAGTTTCTTTACCATTGCAGTGTCAGCACAGGACCGGTTGGTCGTGTCGTCGGGTATTGGAACGAGTCTATATGTAACTAAGGTCATCAAAAATCCTCAGCTTTTAAGCAGTTTGGCGGAACAATACAATGTGCCATTGATGGTAATATCGAGGCTAAATAATATCGATTCTAAATCGAATCTTTTCAAAGGAGAAGAAATTAAAATACCACTTAGTAAAGACAATTTTATACAAAGGAATATTATTGGGAAGTACCAACCTGTATTTCACATTTTTAAAGCCGGTGATAACCTTGCAAAAATTTCCTTTCGTTATAATAAGCTAAATATAGATAGCATCAAGCACTGGAATATTCTTCCTGATGATATTGTGGTGGATAGCAAAGCATTGATCATTGGTTTTATAAGCAATACCAAATCCATTTATTCTTCGGCAGGTTATCAGGCAATTGCCTATGATACTTTGCCTAATCCAAATGTTTTTGATGCTGCAAAATTTGGTCCCAAGGAATTGAAGGGGGAGATTAGACCTGTTCCGATCCCAGTACCACAACCTCCTGCTGTATTGCCAATTGCAAAAAATATGATACCTGTAACCGATATTTCGGCTAATACAAATGCCGGAAAAGAGATAGGGAAAGCGGTTAACCCTGCTTTTAATACTACTTCTTCACTTAATACTACCCCTTTTGGAACGAGAAAGCCTTTGCTGATAGCACCTACACTTGTGCAAACTGAAGGAGATTTCAGCTATCGCCCAAGATCGAATGATGAAGGATATTTTGCACACACTTATTACCAACGAATAAAAGATCGGGCTTACCAAGCCATAACAGGTGATGCAGCCATATTTAAAACTATTAGTGGTTGGAATGATAGAAAGTTTTATGTTTTGATCAATGAAATTATTCCAGGTACAATTGTTCGGATTACAGCAGCTAATAAAAAAAGTATTTGCGCTAAAGTGCTAGGACCATTGTCTGAAACAAAGGGGGCCGCAGGTTTAGCAATTAGAATGAATAACGCAGCAGCAGCAGCGCTTAATATTTTTGATCAACGATTTATTGTGACCATCACTTATGTTGAATATTAACTTCTAAAATTTCGATTTTATGAATAAGTTTTTTGCTATTTTATTTGTCTTAACAGGCCTCCTTTCATGCAATTCAGAAGCGCAGAATGGTTCGATTGATAGTAAAGCTTTTGAAGCTGCTATGAATAGTGGCTCTTATCAATTATTAGACGTAAGAACTGCAGGAGAATTTCAATCAGGGTATTTAAAAAAGGCACTACAGGCAGACTGGAATAATAGACCTCAGTTTATTGATCGGATACAGTACATTGATAAGTCAAAACCCTTACTGGTTTATTGTGCTTCCGGAGTAAGAAGCGGCAACGCTGCGCAGTATCTAGCGAGTGTTG
>JAYUFN010000290.1:0-1419 GCA_043738705.1 Bacteroidota bacterium | reverse complement strand
TTCAGTGTTAGGTGAATTTAATAATTGGACGGAGAGTAGTGCTTACCAAATGAATCAAACACCTGATGGAACTGCTTACTGGTTGCGAATTACAGGACTTAAAGCAGGAACAGAATATGCTTATCAATATTTAGTAGATGGTTCTTTAAAAGTAGCAGATTATAATACTGAAAAAATTCTGGATCCAAATAATGATCAATATATCTCAGCAAACACTTATCCGAATTTAAAAGTTTATCCTACTGGAAAAACTACCGGTATAGTAAGCATTCTTCAAACAGCGAAACCCGCTTTTAACTGGCAGGTTACAAACTTTGCAAAGCCCGATAAAAGAAACTTGGTTATTTATGAATTATTGATTAGAGATTTTGTAGCAACACAAAATTTTCAAACTGTAAAAGATACTTTAACTTATTTAAAAAGACTGGGAGTTAATGCAATAGAAGTAATGCCTTTCAATGAGTTTGAAGGCAACAATAGTTGGGGATATAATCCAAGTTTCTATTTAGCTCCGGATAAAGCTTATGGTACCGAAACTGCAGTACGCCAATTCATTGATGAATGTCATCGTCAGGGGATAGCAGTAATTATGGATATGGTCATGAATCATTCATTTGGTTCTTCTCCAATGGTTCAATTATACTGGGATGGAGCTAATAACAGACCAGCAGCAAATAGCCCTTGGTTCAACCAAGTTGCTACTCATCCATTTAGTGTAGGCTACGATTTTAATCATGAATCACAGGCAACAATAGATTTTGTAGATCGAGTAATGGATCATTGGCTTACGAATTATAAAGTAGATGGATTTCGATGGGATCTTTCAAAAGGATTTACCCAAACTAAAAATCCAAACGACGTAACTGCATGGGGTAACTATGATGCAAGTAGGGTAGCTATCTGGAAACGAATCTTTGATAAAATGCAGTTGCTCTCTACTAATTCTTATTGTATCTTAGAACATTTTGCAGCGAATCAGGAAGAGATTGAATTATCTAATTATGGAATGCTACTTTGGGGTAATGCGAACTATAGTTTTAATCAATCTACTATGGGTTATTCCGCAGGATCGGATTTTCAAAATGCAGTATTTAATAGCCCCACTAGAGGATGGGCTAAACCACATTTAGTGGGTTATATGGAAAGCCATGATGAGGAAAGACTGAACTATAAGAACATCAATTATGGAAATTCGGCTGGCTCGTATAGTGTAAAAGATCTAACTACAGCGCTCAAGCGAAACGAAATGGCAGCGGCCTTCTGGGCAATGATTCCAGGCCCAAAACTTTTATGGCAATTCGGTGAATTAGGCTATGACTATTCTATCAATACTTGTAGCGATGGTGTTATTGTTGATCCCAATAATTGCAGACTGAGTACCAAGCCAATTAAATGGGATTATTATAATAATGTAAATCG
>JAYUFN010000289.1:0-4137 GCA_043738705.1 Bacteroidota bacterium | reverse complement strand
TATCCCATTAAAAAAAGAAATAATCAGCGAAAAATGTAATTGCTGTGAGTCTATTAATTCTGTAACGGTAACAGTCTTTCAAAAATATGTATTCTTTTTTTGGATCCCTTTTTTACCCGCAGGTAAAACTGGTATCAGCGAATGTGCCATTTGTAAACAAGTGTTGCAAGAAAAAGCAATGCCAGAAAATGTAAAATCCGCTTATCAACAACTAAAAGCAACAACGCGCATTCCAATCTGGATGTTTTCAGGGGCCGTATTATTTATATTGCTATATGCGTACTTGAAATATCAAGAAAAGTAACTTTATTATTTTCATTAACTTCGGAAGTAAACCTGAGTGAATGAAAATAAGATCAATTGCCTTACTAGCACTTATTACCGCCACAGCTTTCATATCTTGCAAACAAAAGATACAAGCAGATAGTATTTATGTGAATGCTACCATCTGGACTGGTGATACTGCCAATACCTCAGCAACTGCAATAGCCATAAAAGGAAATCAGATCGTTTATGTGGGCACTGATCCAAGTCGGGTGAACGCAGTTGAGAAAATTGATTTGGGTGGTAAAATGTTATTGCCAGGATTTATAGATAATCATACCCATTTTTTATCTGGCGGATATAATTTAACCAGTGTTCATTTGAAGGATGTACAAACCAAAAAAGACTTCATAGAAACCATCAAAAACTATTGCAAGGATCTTTCGGGAGATGCATGGATTTTGGGCGGCGATTGGAATAACGATGCATGGGGTGGAGAACTTCCAACTAGATCATGGATCGATTCGGTTACAGGAAATCATCCATTAGCTATTTCACGTTATGATGGACATATGATCTTGGCCAATAGTATTTCGTTGCAAAAAGCCAAACTCACTGATGCAAGTAAAAATCCATTTGGGGGTACGATTGTAAAAGACGGCAAGGGTCTATTAACGGGAATTTTGAAAGATGAAGCCATGAATCCTGTGATGCAAATAGTACCAACACCTTCTTCAAAAGATTTTGACCAATACTTAGAGAATGCATCACAATATGCTGTTGAACACGGCTTCACACAAGTACATGATGTAGGTAGTTATGGCGGTTGGCCTGAATTGGAAACCTATCAAAAAGCATATAAGGAGAAACAATTAAAATTGCGGATCTATGCTTTTGTGCCATTGGGCAATTGGGAAAAGTTAGCAACCTATGTAAAAAAGAATGGTAAAGGTGATGATTATTTAAGATGGGGTGGCGTGAAAGGTTATGTGGATGGATCATTAGGTTCTACTACTGCTTGGTTTTATGAACCCTATTTAGATGAGCCTAACACAAGTGGCTTTCCAGTTACAGATACTTTGGATCTGAAAAAATGGGTGATTGCAGCTGATGCTGCTAACCTGCAAGTGGTTGTTCACGCAATTGGTGATCGAGCTAATGACTATATCTTAAATGTCTTTGATTCAGCAATCCGAATCAACGGCTCAAGAGATAGAAGGTTCCGAGTAGAACATGCACAGCATATGCGTACCGAAACCATGGATCGATATTTTCAATTAAAAGTAATTCCAAGCATGCATCCCTATCATGTAGTGGATGATGGAAGCTTCGCTCCGAAGCGTTTAGACGATAAAAGATTAAAAGGTACCTATGCTTTTAAAAGTTTAATTGATCGTGGTGTACCAGTTTGTTTTGGATCTGATTGGACGGTAGCACCACTCGATCCTATCTTAGGAATTTATGCTGCAACGGGCAGAGAAACCACAGATGGAAAAAATCCAAATGGTTGGTATCCAGATCAAAAATTATCGGTGGAACAAGCATTGAAATGTTATACCGTCAACAATGCATATAGTGTGAATATGGAAAATAAATTGGGTCAATTGAAAGCTGGTTTCTTGGCCGACTTTGTTGTGTTGGATAAAAATTTATTGGAGTTAAGTCCAAATCAAATAAAATCTGTTAAAGTGCTGCAGACTGTTGTTGATGGTAAAACTGTTTATACAAGAAAATAAAAAAGCAATGAAAAAACTATTTTTTTTTATAACCGTAGTTTTTATCGCGGTTATGCCACGAGTTGCAAATGCTCAACAATCACAACGTCCCGGCCCTCAACCTGCACCTGAAAATGCTGAGAAATTTAAATTGGGGATAGCCGGATACACTTTTCTTAAAATTGATATTGATAAGACTCTTGAGACCTTTCAAAGGGTGGATGTGCACTATTTATCGATTAAGGATTTTCATCTTCGATTAAACAGTACTGTTGACCAGATCGCTGCATTTAATGAGAAACTGAAAGTAAAGGGAGTAACGGGTTATGCTGTTGGTCCAATTTATATGAAGTCGGAAGCCGAGGTAGATCTTGCATTTGAATACGCCAAAAAGGTTGGGGTAAAACTCATCGTTGGTGTACCTAATTACGAATTACTTCCTTACGTAAATAATAAGGTAAAAGAGTACGATATCAAATTGGCGATCCATTTACACGGACCAGACATTGCCATCTATCCGAATGCGGAAGATGTATGGAATCATGTGAAGGACCTTGATCCAAGAATGGGGATGTGTTTGGATATTGGTCATGATACAAGAGCCGGAAAAGATGCTGTAGCCGATTTGAAGCTTTATCAGTCGCGTGTTTTTGACATGCACCTGAAAGATGTAACTGCTCCAACAAAATTGGGTTATTCACTCGAGGTTGGTCGGGGTATTATTGACTTCCCGGCATTAGTAAAGATGCTTCGTAAAGTTGGTTATACTGGTGTTGTATCTCTAGAACATGAGAAGGATATGGACAATCCTTTTATGGGTATTGCTGAAGATATTGGGTATTTCAGAGGTGTTATCAGATCAACTAAATAGAAATTTACTATTTAAAAGTAATTTTTTTGTGATTTTGTAAGCTTCCCCTAAGATTAGATATATATATGAGAAATGAAAATTTCAAAAAAAAGATTCTTTGAATCTGGATTATCTTTTAATTGGCAATGGTTTAGTAGATGTGTTAGTTAAGCGTCATGTTTCTTATTTCATGAATCATTTGCAACCAGTGAATACTTAGCTAGGTATCTTCAAAACTGGCCTTTTCAAGGATTCACTAAAACCAATAGTATGGAGAAACTTGTTGGACGGTCTGGCGAAAGAGAATCGGATTAGGTACAATCTATTGATCCAAACAACATTTTTTATATTTTTTACCGCTGCCACAGGGGCAAGGTTCATTTCTTCCAATTTTAACAGATAGTTCAGTCGCTTGTTTTTGATTACCGTAAAAATCATCGTCAGTATAGCTAGCCCAAGTAGTTAGTATGTTTTTATATAATTCTAAAATATTGGCAATTTTTCTTTTAGGATTTATCCCCAGGGGTTTATTAAAATAATCAACCACTTCTGTATAGGTTCCGTTAATAGTGGGGCTTACTCTTTTTTTATCGTATAACACTTTAATTAAGGGTAACAACTCTATAAATCCACAGTCTATTATATCGCCAACCATTAAACCAATAAATTCACTATCTAAAATATTATCATTTTGGTTTGTGTTGATAAAAAAACTTAGAAGTTCATAATATAATTGTGCAATTACCTTTCTTTTTTCGGGTTGATGATGAGCTGTTTGGGAAAGTACTTCAGTTACAGCAAGTTTTGAATAAGTAGTTATCCCTGGTTTTAGTAGGAACTGTTTAAGTAATTTTAAATTATTTTGTGAGAGTAAATAAATAGGATGCCAAATGGTTTCACTTATATGGTCACCAAACCAATAGTCCAGTAGTTTTTCATTATTTTCTAGCAAATCTAAAATTAATGGTAAGCTATTTTCTGATTTTAATTCGCCCAATAAACAAATGGCATGGAGAGGAAAACTTTCTTTAGTTTCATCACGGTTAAATTCCACAAAATACAGGTAGCGATTAACTGCGTCATTTAATACTTTTTCTAAGTCGTCTACCAGGGTTTCTCTAGGTAATACCAGTATCTCATTGAGTTTTTTAGCGGGTATTTCCAATCCATATTCATACAAATATTTTATTTGTTGATGGGTAAATAATGGTGCTACGGTTTGCTTAATTTTTGGAACCGGTCGTGCACAGGAAACGTTAATCCTGTATGTTGCTTCATCTTCCCAAAGTGCTTCATTTTTCTTTATGC
>JAYUFN010000288.1:0-4137 GCA_043738705.1 Bacteroidota bacterium | reverse complement strand
TAAAATCTTCTATCACAAATGATCCGAAATTTTTTCCTGTTTTTGTTACTCGATGCTGCACGTCAATGACTAGCCCTGCTACTCTCAAACCCTTTCCTGGACTTGGTTGCAGCTGTATCGTATCTTTAATTTCATTAAAGTCATTGATTTTAGTGATTCCGTAATACTTTAATTCAAATTTAAAATGATCCAATGGATGCCCACTCATATACATGCCTGTAACTTCTTTTTCGAAGTCTAATAATTCGGTTAGTGTCCATGGTTCACAATTAGCAATCTTGGGCTTGGGTACTTCCATTGCTGCAGAAAGATTGCCAAAAAGTGTATTGGTTGTACCAATAGAATGCGTTTGTTGGGCTTGTCCATATGCTACAATTCTCTCTAAGCCGGATTGTTTTTCTCCATCTGGAATATTAAAATATTGTGCTCTGTGATAGGTGTTGAAACAATCAAATGCACCTGAATAGGCAAGCGACTCTAATGACTTTTTATTTACGCTTTTCTGAAGAACTCTTGATATAAAATCAAACATATCTTGATAATGACCACCCTTCTCTCTTTCTTTAATGATATTCTCGACTGCAGCTTCTCCCACGCCTTTAATGCCTCCCATTCCGAATCGAATTTCTCCTTTCTGATTTACGGCGAAGCCTTTTAAAGATTCATTGATATCTGGACCCAATACTTTAATCCCCATTCTTTTGCACTCTTCCATAAAGAATGTAATTTTTTCAATACCTCCTGCATGATTCAAAACAGCCGACATATATTCACCCGGATAATGCGCTTTCAGATATGCCGTTTGATATGCAACAAATGCATAGCAAGTGGAATGCGATTTATTAAAAGCATATTGTGCGAAAGATTCCCAGTCGGTCCATATCTTTTCAAGTTTGTCTGCTGCATGTCCCTTTGATATAGCACCGTCAATAAATTTACCCTTCATTTTATCCAGAGTTTTTCGGTCTTTCTTACCCATTGCTTTACGCAACATGTCTGCATCTCCTTTACTAAATCCTCCAATTTTTTGGGATAGCAACATTACTTGTTCCTGATACACCGTAATGCCATAAGTATCTGCCAAAAACTCTTCCATATCAGCAAGGTCATAAGAAATTGCTTCACGACCATGTTTACGATCAATGAAATTGGGGATATAGGCAATTGGACCCGGGCGATACAATGCGTTCATTGCAATTAAATCTGCAAACTTATCGGGCTTTAATTCGCGCAGATATTTTTGCATACCCAAACTTTCAAATTGAAAGGTTGCGTTTGTTTCGCCTCTTTGATACAATAAAAATGTTTTCTCATCATCTAAGGGGATCGTATCTAAATCAATGGTAACCTTATGGTTTTGTTGAATTAGTTCTAGCGCTGTTTTTAAAATTGAAAGGGTTTTTAAACCTAGAAAGTCCATTTTAATGACACCTGCTTCTTCAATAGTACTCCCTTCAATTTGTGTAACCCAGAGTGGGGATTCTTTTGAAATTGCAACTGGTATCAGGTCTGTAAGGTCTCTAGGTGCAATAATAATTCCAGCAGCATGGATTCCTGTATTCCTAACAGAACCCTCTAATCGTTCTGCTTCTTTTAAAACTTGCGCACGAATATCTGTTCCATTATAAATTTCTCTGATTTTTTTGATGTTCTCCAGATCTTCTTGCTGATAACCTTCTTTTTCTTCAAATGATTTCTGATTTAATTTTATGCCTTCTTTTATTGTAAATGGAGCATGTAATACCCTTCGTAATTCAGTACCAGGTTTATCTGGAACCAACTTAGCGAGCATATTACTTTCGGCCAATGGTAGATCCATCACTCGAGCAACATCTTTGTTACTCATTTTTGCTGCCATGGTACCGTAAGTAATGATTTGTGCAACCTGATTCTTGCCGTATTTTTCTACTACATAATCAATCACTTTTTGGCGACCTTCATCATCAAAGTCGGTATCAATATCGGGCATGCTTTTTCGATCCGGATTTAAGAATCGCTCAAATAGAAGATTATATTTTATAGGATCGATATTGGTAATTCCAATGCAATAAGCTACCACACTACCCGCGGCTGAACCGCGACCAGGTCCAACAAATACACCCATTTTTCTTCCCGCTTTGATAAAGTCGCTAACGATCAAAAAGTAACCAGCAAAACCCATGGTCCTGATCGTAAACAATTCAAAGTCGAGTCTTTCCTGAATCTCAGGAGTTATTTCATTGTATCGCATTTTAGCACCCTCTAGTGTTAGGTGCTGCAAGAATTCCCACTGATTTAGATTTCCATCTGTATGTATTTGAAAGGATGGAGGAATCGGAAAAGCAGGTAAGAGAATATCTTTCTTTAAATTCAATACTTCTATCTTATCAACGATTGCATTGGTATTATCGAGTGATTCGGGAATGTCGTTAAAGAGTTTTGACATCTCCTCAGTGGTTTTGAAATAAAACTGGTCGTTCGGAAATTTAAATCGCCTGTTCTTATATTGTAGCTCATCATTCACAAAGTCGTCAAATCCAGGGGTGGATTGCTTTTCACCGGTATTGATACATAATAAGATATCGTGCGCATTGTAGTCGTCTCTTTCGGTATAATGACTGTCATTGGTTGCAATAATCGGAACCTGATATTTTTTTGCAAATTTCAACAAAGTATTATTGATCAGTTCTTGCTCTTTAATATTATGCCTTTGAATTTCTATATAATAGTCTTCTCCAAACAAGTCAAGCCACCATTTAAATTCTTGTTCGGCTTTTTCCTCACTTTCTTTCAGAATTGTTTGAGGAACGTAGGCCCCAATGCAACAGGTTGTTGCAATAATCCCTTCGTGATACTTTTCAATTAATGCTTTGTCTACTCTAGGATATTTGCTATACATCCCTTCAATAAAACCCATTGAAGTAAGTTTTACTAAGTTCTGATATCCAATAGCATTTTTCGCTAATAATACTTGATGATATCTTTTGTCTTTAAGTTCTTTTGTGAATGTTTTTTGAAAACGATCTTCTACCACATAAAATTCACAGCCTACAATTGGCTTAACTAATGGAGCCAATATATCTTTTCCTTCTGCATCTTTTCCAATTACTTTAGTCTTTTTCCAAGCCTGACTTACAAATTCAAAAACTCCAAACATATTACCATGATCTGTGATGGCTACAGCAGGCATATTATCTTTGGCGGCTTTCTCAAATAAACTTCCAATATTAGCAGCTCCATCCAGTAAAGAGTATTGAGTATGAACGTGTAAATGAGAAAATTGAGACATGGAGAAACAAAATTAATTTAGAAATCCAGAGTTGTTAAATAGTAATTTACTATTTAATTTGAACTTTAATCAAAAGTATTTGCTCAAATATCGTCACTAAACAGTTCAGTATCACCTATAAATTTTCCACAATTTTCACCTTCAATTTTGCGCTGATAGTTATCCACAAAAACAATATTTTCGAAATTTAAATGTTCCTTTTATAGTCATTTTGTACGTTAAACCCTTGCACTTAACTTGCAGCTCATAGTTATGAAAAAGAAAGAATTTTTATTATTGATATTACTTCTGTTTTTTTTTACAAGTTGTAGATCATTCCGGCAACTCACCTCAAAAGATAACGCCATTGCTTCGAGTTCAGTAAGGAAAAAGACCAATACTGGTAATAAAACAGAATTTCTGGATAATATTGAAGTAACCCCAGGTACCCCAGTTACGACAAGGCATAAATCAAGTACTGCTTATACAGCAAATTCAAAGGATAAAACGTTTAGTTCGGAAACTAGATATGCCATACAAGATGCCAGTTATTTGCAATTAAAGTTTTCTGTTTTAATTGGGGTGCCCGTAGAGAATCTTTCTAATATCAATCTTTTAGATGCGATGGATAAATGGTGGGGGACCAAATATTGTTTGGGAGGGAGTACAGAAAACTGCTTAGATTGTTCAGCTTTTACTCAGATCTTGATGCGAGATGTATTTCATGTGAATTTACCGAGAACGGCTCAGGAGCAATATAATACGTCTTCGAAAGTACCAGATCGTAATTTGCAAGAAGGCGACTTAGTTTTTTTTCATACAGCAGGTAAGGGGAGAAAAAATATTACGCATGTTGGGGTTTATTTACAGAATAATAAATTTGTTCACGC
>JAYUFN010000287.1:0-4157 GCA_043738705.1 Bacteroidota bacterium | reverse complement strand
AATGGAATATAGATCCAACTAAAATTGGAATTATGGGATTCTCCGCAGGTGGTCATTTGGCTTCTACAGCAGGAACACATTTTTTGGAATCGTATATTCCCAATCCCCTTCAAACCAATCTCAGACCCGATTTTATGATTCTTGGCTATCCTGTAATTAGTTTTCAGGATAGTATCGGCCATATTGGGTCACGCGATAATTTGATTGGTAGAAATCCAACTAAAGAAAAGAAAGATTTCTATTCTAATGAAATGCAGATAACTGCTAATACAGCTCCTGCTTTTTTATTTCATGCAAGTGATGATAATGTAGTTAAAGTGGCGAATAGTGTTTTGTTTTATCAGGCGTTGGTTGATCACCATATAAAAGCGGAATTGCATTTATACCAAAATGGAGGCCATGGGTTTGGTTTAAATAATAAAACAACAAAAGATCTTTGGATGGAAAGTTGCCGCAACTGGATGCGTACAAATGGGTGGTTATAGATCTTTTGTTTTTTTTTATTTATTTATTCTCTACTCTTTTGCTTAGCTCCGTAACAGGAATATTAATTTGTTTACCAATCTGTTTTCCATTTCGATAGGTAACAATTTTCATTGTTGCAGCATCCTGTGGAACTAATACCGGTTTGGTATACTTTGGATAATAATTATCTGGATTGGATTCATCGAAAGAATAATAGATCAACATCCCGGCAATCTCAGTACTAAGCTTAGCATATAAATTTCCTTTATCGTCTTTTGATGCGGAAACAATTGCATCATACACTGCCTTAGAATATTTTGCATCTGAAACATCCCAACGTTCAAATTGATTTTCTACTCTTGATGCAAAACTGTTCCAGTCCTTTTTCTCTTTTGGCGACCATACCGATTCTGCTACTGCAAGTGCTCTAGGCCAGGTCATATATTGCAAACTGCGATAATTACCCAATTGCTCTGTCCATTGATTTCCCTGACCGCCCAAAACATATTTCGGATCCATTCCTGGCTGTACAGGATCGAAAGTGTAAGTTTTGTTCAAGCGAAGCGTTGCATACACAGGTGGTTCTAATAATGCTTCACCCTGAACATAGTCTAAATAGGTAAAAGTAGTTGGCGACATCACCACATGATGTTTCGATGCAGCGGCCTCGATACCACCTTTTACGCCCCTCCAACTCATCACGTTTGCAGTTGGTGAAATACCACCTTCAAGAATCTCATCCCAACCCATCAATTTTTTTCCTTTTGAGTTTACAATTTTTTCTACTCGTCTAACAAAATAGCTTTCCACTTCGGGCATGGTTTTGAGTCCTTCTCTTTTCATCAGCTCTTGTATAGCAGGACTTTTTTCCCAGAAGTTTTTAGCGCACTCATCGCCTCCCATATGAATATATTCAAAAGGAAATAGTGCAGCTACTTCTGTAAAAACTTTATCAAGAAATTCATAAACTTTTTCATTAGCGGGGCAAAGTCCATTTTCAACAATCGCTTCAAACTTTCCACCGGGGAACCAGTTCATGAATGATTGACCCTGAAATACTTTATGCTCTCCACCTGTGCAGGATAATTCCGGATAAGCTGCAAGCGCAGCCATGCTATGCCCAGGTACATCTATTTCGGGAAGGATGGTAAGATAACGATCTTTAGCATATTGAACCAGTTCTTTGATATCTTCCTGCGTATAAAAACCACCGTATATTTTGGGTTCTGATGGATCTGGGGTTGTTGGAGAATTAGACCATTTGCCATTGCGTTCTACCCTCCATGCACCTACAGAAGTAAGCTTGGGTAAACTTTTAATTTCAATTCTCCATCCTTCATCATCGGTTAAATGCAGGTGCAATAAATTAAATTTGAATTTTACCATATCATCCATAAACTGCTTTACTTCTGCTTTAGTAAAAAAATGCCTACTTACATCCAACATCAAGCCCCTCCATCCGAACCTTGGTTGATCGTCAATTGTGACACAAGGAATGGTCCATGATACTTTATTTACAATGGAATTACTTTCAATTTCTTTTGGTAATAATTGAAGCAGGGTTTGAATGCCGTAAAATAATCCTGCTGGTTGATTGGCAGAAATGGTTATGCTATTTTCAGTAACTTTTAATTGGTACCCCTCTTTTCCTAAAGAAACATTTTCAGTTTTTAGCAAGAGTAGTTTAATTCCATTCGATTTTAAAATCGGGTCTACTATAAAATTATAACCAGTTGTATTGTGCAATTTTTTTGCGAGTCCTAATCCTAATGCATTCACTTCTTTGTCATCCGTAACACTGATATTTAAATTATTTTTCAAGTTAAAACTGCCACTGTTTTTAACTAAGGATGCAGGAACTGGTATGATGGAAACGGTTGGCTGTAATTGTGCTTGGGCAGCCGAAAAGCCCAGTGCCAGAATAATTGGCAAGATCGTTTTTTTCATTTAAGCAATTTGAGCGCAAAAGTTACGGAGGATTTTTTACATGAAAATCAAAGCGATAAAAAAAGCGTTCTTATGGATGCAGATATTATAAAGAAAATCCCCACATCAAGCGATGCCCACTTTTACCCCATTCTTTCATCCCCTTTTTTAATTCATTATTCAACTGCATCCAATTAACTTTTTTTCCCTTTTGAACTGGATTTAATTGTTGATCTGTGGGTTCAGTAAGTTCAAGCTTTGTAGCAAACCAAGTGGTGTACATTCTTGGAATAGCAAGACCCATAATCATTCCAGGGAGTCCTCCAAAATTTTCAGGGCCTGCACTTACTGGAATTTGGTCTGCATAAAATGCAACCACCACCACAGAATCACAAATTTTCGAAACAGCTTTCTTACACTCGAAACCAGCAATTTCCCGAGTTTCTTGCGTAATGCGCCATTCTATATTTCGAAGAGTGTCTTTGATCAAATAAGTGTTATCGAAAATTTCTCTTTGAATGCTTGAAGAATGATTATTGAAATCACTGATCGAGTTATCTGATTCATTAGGTTTTGAACCCCACATATATTTATTTTCAGTGTTTTCCTTTACTAATTTATAAATAGATCTGGATTCATTGAATTTTAGTTCGTATTGGTCTTTTACAATTTTAGGAAAAGACTTCATGATTTCTTTCCACCATTCATTATCGCTTCCTTCTTCCTCAAGGGGCTTGTGTTGGTTAACAGTTTTTTCGTAAACAATTCTTCCTTTTGTGATGAATTGAGTTTGCGAATAAGATGTTATATAAATTAGAGAGATTGCTATAAAGAGTATTTGTTTCATATGTTAAAAGCCCATATTGGATGGCTTACCGTTTTTATTGAAATTATAAATCAATGAGAGCATGTAATAGCGCTTAACATTCTGAGAAGTGGTTTCAGAAATGAAGTTGCTGCTGATATTACGATTGATGCCCAGATTCTGGTTGAATATATCGTTTACATAAAACTTGGTTTCCCATTTATCGTCTTTTGAAATTATTTTTCTTATGCTACTATTAACAATGTAAGCGTTACGCTGATTGGCAAATGCTGCTGATTTCTGGTAAAAACTAAATTCGCCATTTAAGTCCACATATAATTTTTGTTTTTTGAATTTAAATTGAAGGTTTGTATTAGCAGAATAAGACCAATAAGTGGTTGCTATATCTGGACGAATGGAAGAAACTGATTTGTTATAATTTGCATTCATATAGACCCAAAAATTGATCCACTTGTCGCTCCAATAACCTGAATTAACCGAGAAAGTAGAAGCCGTTGTTTTTGTTTCATTGCGAAGGCCATTAATAAAGTTTACATATTGATTTGTACTAGGTCCTAGGCCAAAAGATAGTTGTAAAGATGGAATTATTTCGAATCCGTAATTTGCTCGAATATAAAATGAATAATTACCACTTACATTGATCGATTGATTAATTCTTCTTCCTAAACTATCTACATAAGAATTATTTGAGATGGCATTATCAAGAGAATGAAGATCAAAATTAATCCCCATATTTCTACTTTTTAAAACCCTATAATCAAAAGCCCTAAAACTAAAATTATGATCGAATGCCTGCTTCAGGTTTGGATTTCCAACTGATATGTTTAATGGGTCAATATTATCGATCAAAGGTTGAATCTCACTTAGTGTCGGGTTCCTAGTAGTTCCATTATAATTAAATTCAATTCTTCGTTGTTGCTTCGGAGTAAATTTGAACGAT
>JAYUFN010000286.1:0-4163 GCA_043738705.1 Bacteroidota bacterium | reverse complement strand
CATACTTTTTCAGTATAGGTCTTAAAAAAAATATTGAATAAACGTTTCCCGAATTGATTTGTAACCCAGTCTTCAAAATTATTAGGATTTTTTACAGGTGATATTTTTGCAAGTACATAACTCATCACACATAAAAAACTTTCCCAGATACCCAATTTCATCAAGGCTTCAAAAGCCACTAGTGGATAGGAGAAAAATTTATTGTTATAATAAATACGTGAGCTCCTAGGGCGCTCCAACATTTCGTCTCCTAGAATCTCGGTCCAGAAATCTTCAACTTCTTTTGACTTAGAAAAAAAACGATGCCCCCCAATATCAAAACTATAACCTTTATAGGTCTCGGTTCTTGAAATACCACCAACATACTTCGGATCCTTTTCAAAAACAACAACCTGCTGATTCTCCTTAGCCAATAAATAAGCGGCAGTTAAACCAGCCGGACCTGCCCCAATGATGGCAACTTTTTTCTGCATAGATTTAATTCAGATATAATAAAACTTACTTTTACTAGGCTGCAAAGGTGTAAAATAATTGTGGTTCTACCATTAGTTTTGCAGATTTGCACATTAATTTAAGATTGAATACCGCTATTATGACCGAGAATCGCAATAAATGGGAATGCAAATCATTTCAGGAACTAACCATAAATGAGTTGTACAGTATATTAAGACTAAGATCTGAAGTGTTTGTGGTTGAACAAAACTGTGTGTTTCTAGATCTGGATAATAAAGACCAAAAATGTTTTCATATCATGGGTTGGGAGGGTGATAATTTAGTAGGGAGTACCCGATTAGTTCCAAAATCAGTCTCCTATCCAGATTACCATTCCATCGGAAGAGTTGTTAGCAGTCCTGCATTTCGAGGGAAGGGTGTTGGTAAAAAACTGATGGAATATAGCATCCACCAATGTATTAAAAAATTTGGCAACGGTCCTATAAAAATTGGCGCTCAACTTTATCTTAAAAAATTTTACGAGTCTTTAGATTTTGTTCAAAGCAGTGATCCCTATGATGAAGATGGAATTGATCATATTGAAATGATTCGTTCACCGCAATAATAAAGGGAAGCTTAAAATAATAGTAGAAATAGTATTGAAATTATATTAGAGAAATAATCCCCACTCATCTTCATCGCCAATGCGTTCAAAAGTGGTTACCCAAATGCGAAATAGATATTTAAATTGTTCAACAGATTCTTCGATGACTTGCTTATACGTTTCATCAGACCAGCCCATCAGCACAGCGAAATTAATTTGTTCCATCATTTGCCTACAATTACTTCTTACTAGTGCCGCGTTCTCCATTTTCATACTGAAAGTATCTACACTAACAGCTCCAATTATTTTAGGAGCAACGATCATTGCATTCTGATAAATTAAGGATTTAGTAGTTGTTTGATTGGTCTCGTCGTGTTCATCTTCTAAATTTTCTGCAAATGCAATCACCAGTCCAAACAACTCTCGCCACTGTTTATAAACATCACGTGCCGCCAAAATACCAGGAGCATTTTTCCATGCCTCTCCATGTCGATTCATGCGCTTAATGAAGCGATTTTCATCCCATTCAGGCAGAAAATTTAATTGCTCTAAATCCATGGTTCTAAGATTGTAATCCTAATTCAATTTTTAAAAAGCGTGCAGTATGGCTTTCTACATTATTAACCATTAATTCAGGTACCCCCTCAAACAATATTCTTCCACCTCCGTTTCCTCCCTCTGGTCCTAAGTCAATAATATGATCTGCCACTTTAATCACATCCAAATTATGTTCAATCACCAAAACAGAATTACCTCGATCAACCAATTTATTCAGTACATCTAACAAGTGCTGAATATCTTGGAAATGCAAACCCGTTGTTGGTTCATCTAAGATATAAAAAGTTTTACCAGTATCTTTTTTTCCAAGTTCTGTTGCGAGCTTAACCCGCTGTGCTTCACCCCCACTAAGGGTTACAGCCGACTGACCAAGCGTAATATAACCTAGGCCAACGTCCTGTAAAACTTTTATTTTACGATAGATAAAAGGAATAGCCTGAAAAAAATCACAAGCTTCGTCAACAGTCATGTTCAAAACATCGCTAACCGATTTACTTTTATAACGGATCTCAAGTGTTTCGCGATTATACCTTTTACCATTACACTTTTCACAATGCACATATACATCCGGTAGAAAACTCATTTCAATTGTTCGCATACCACCACCCTCACACATATCGCACCTGCCGCCCTTTACGTTAAAAGAAAAGCGTCCAGCATTATAACCTCTAATTTTTGCTTCAGCCACTGCAGCAAAAAGTGTTCGAATCTCAGTAAAAAAACCGCAGTAGGTTGCCGCATTACTTCTTGGTGTTCTGCCAATAGGTGATTGATCAATTTCAATAACCTTATCAATGTTTTCTAATCCCTTGATACTTTTATAGTCCATTGCAGTAACCCGACTATTATAACAATGCTTTGCTAAAAGCGGATATAATGTTTCATTTATCAACGTAGACTTTCCACTCCCACTTACGCCACTTACAACTACTAATTTACCAAGTGGTATTTGTACGGAAACCTGCTTTAAATTATTTCCACTAGCCCCCTTGATTTCCAAAAATTTTCCATTTCCAATTCTTCTTTCAGTAGGTACCGGTATAGATTTTGCACCACTCAAATACTGAGCTGTATCAGAATTACTTAACAGCACTTGTTGAGGTGTACCCGCTGCAACAATTTCACCTCCGTGAATTCCAGCTTTAGGTCCAATATCTACCAGATAATCAGCTGCCATCATAATATCTTTATCATGCTCAACTACTAAAACACTATTGCCAATATTTCGCAAATTTTGTAAAGCCGTAATTAGGCGCTGATTATCTCGTTGATGCAATCCAATAGAAGGCTCATCTAAAATATAAGTAATTCCTTGTAACTGAGACCCAATTTGTGTAGCAAGTCTGATACGCTGTGATTCACCACCACTAAGGCTTCTGGAAGGTCGGTTGAGGGAGAGATAAGTGAGTCCAACATCTAATAAAAATTGTACCCGCTCTCTAATTTCTTTTAAAATATCTTTTGCAATGGCATTCTGTTTTTTATTCAGCCTATTTTCAATACCCTCAAACCAAATGGCCAATTCACTAAGGTTTAAATCGCTGAGTTCTGCAATATTTTTTTCGTCCACTTTAAACCATAAACTTTCCAGTTTCAATCTTGTACCATTGCAACCAGTACATTTTTTTAGTTCCATAAATTGCTCTACCCACTCTCGTAATCCTTCGCTGCTTCCATTTGCTACAAACCATCTTTTTAACATTGAAATAATGCCTTCAAACTCTCCCTCATAATTGCTGCCAGCAATTGAGTCTTCACCCATTTCTAGGTTTTCCAAACTTGAGCCTTCGGCATTTCCGTATAACAAAATATTTAAAGCTGCAGGAGGTAACTCCTTTATTGGTTTATCAAGACTAATCTTATTTTTCTTAGCTAAAATTTCCACACTTCGAAACATACTTGCGTCGCGTTGTTCGCCTAATGGAGCAATCCCTCCCTCCTTAATACTTTTAGAAAAATCAGGTATCACCGCTTCCATATTTATTGTGTACACATTACCTAAGCCTTTACAGGTAGGGCAAGCACCATATGGAGAGTTGAAAGAAAATGCATTGGGCGAGGGCTCTTCATAACTTATTCCAGTATCCTCGCACATGAGTTGTTTAGAATACTGTATTATTTTATTTGTATCATTTACTAATACAAATAAGAGGTCTTTTCCCGTTTTTAAAGTCTGCTGTACACTCTGACTCAAGCGAACTTTCATATCAGTAGTTACTGCCAATCGATCAACCACCACTTCAATATCATGGATTTTATATCGATCAACTTGCAATTTGGGTGTAAGATTAATCACTTCTCCATCGACCCTTACTTTTAGGTAACCTTTTTTACGAATATCCTCAAACAACTCGCGGTAATGACCTTTACGTCCCCGGATTAATGGTGCTAAGAGTATAATTTTTTTATTAGAAAATTTATCAAAAATGTTTTCAACGATTTCTTCTTCGCTAAATTTCACCATTTTTTTTCCTGTGTTATAACTAGTTGCTTCACCCACTCTAGCAAATAATAAGCGCATGAAATCGTAGACTTCAGTTACCGTTCCCACCGTTGAACGTGGATTTTT
>JAYUFN010000285.1:0-4165 GCA_043738705.1 Bacteroidota bacterium | reverse complement strand
GAATGCAATACATGATGCAGATAAATACTTTCGATATCTTTTCTGGAGATCACGTTGATCTTAGCGTTCCATTCGTGATACAATTCTTCCAGAGCTGTAAATTGCGCTAGCTGAATTTCTGAAAACTCGTTGAAGTATTTCAGTACTAATCCCAGTTTTTGCGGGGTGCTTTCCATATTGCGGGTATCGTAAAAATGTAAAAAAAGAACATCCAGATATCGAAAAAAATAAACCAAGGCCAGAGATCAAATTCGTTTAGCTTTTTCATCGATTTAAAATACACAATACTCTGAATAATAAATCGTAGCCCATATATCGAAAGAGCCATCCACCAGTTAAAATAAATAATAGAAACAACGAGCAATGGGTAGATAAAAAACTGACTAAACGAATACAAGCCTAAGAAAAATTTATGATGCCCCTTGTAATATTTTGCAGTAGTGTAGTGACGAAATTTTTGACGCATCCATTCGTTCCATGATTTTTTTGGATCACTCAAAGTATGTGCTTCCTGATCGATTACTATTCTTGTATTGTTCGCATTCGCCACTTGGTTAATAAACAAGTCATCATCGCCACTTGGTATTTGATTGATAGAAGAAAATCCCTTGTTGCGCAGAAAAACTTCTTTCTTGTAACTTAAATTTCTACCCACGCCCATATAAGGTTTACCTGCCAGTGCATAAGACAGGTATTGCAAAGCCGTATGAAAAGTTTCGAAACGAATTAGTTTATTCAAGATGCCAGGCTTTTTATGATAAGCTCCGTATCCTAATACGATTTCAGTTTTATCAAGGTAGGCATCCTGCATTTTCTGGATCCAAAATTCTGAAGCGGGAACGCAATCCGCATCGGTTAATAAAACGATCTCATATTTTGCGCTACGAATACCCATCGATAGAGGAAATTTTTTTCCACTAATCAATTTTGCTTCTTGCGTCAACTCAACGTGGTTAATATTTTTGAAGGTCTTTTTGAACTCATCTATTAAGTACCTGCTTTCATCCGTAGAATTATCATTTACCAAAACTACTTCGTTCGACGTTTTATATTGTTGCAATAAAATTCCCGGAAGATTGCGCATTAAATTATCCGCTTCGTCTCTTGCACAAATCACCACTGAAACCGGATGTTCTATATTTTCACCTTCTTGAGTAGATTTGTAAAATGCCAATCTTCTGAAAAAGTATAAATAGTAAAATAGCTGGATCGTAATCACGGAGCAGAAGCAATAAAACAAAACTGTCCACAATAGAGGCGGTATCATCATGCTGCAAAAATAGCAGTTCTCGACCCTAAGTTTATGTGGCTTGTGGGTATGTGGAAAAAAGATGACATTTGCAAAATGGCCGAATTAGTATTTAATCTTGAGGCAAAAGCCGGAAAAGCAAGAGCAGGAACGATAATAACCGATCATGGCAGCATTCAAACACCCATTTTTATGCCCGTTGGCACGGCAGGTTCGGTAAAAGCAGTTACACAACAACAATTAAAACAAACTATCAATGCCCAGATCATACTAGGCAATACCTATCATTTATATCTGCGGCCTGGTACCGAAGTACTTGAAGCTGCTGGAGGATTGCATCGATTCATGGGTTGGGATCGGCCAATTTTGACTGATAGCGGCGGCTATCAGGTATTTTCGTTAGCGGCCAACAGAAAAATCAAAGAAGAAGGCGTTGTTTTTCAATCTCATATTGATGGCAGCAGGCATTTGTTTTCGCCTGAGTCGGTGATGAATATTCAACGCAGTATTGGAGCAGATATCATCATGGCTTTTGATGAGTGTCCGCCATACCCAAGTGATTATGCTTATGCCAAAAAAAGTATGGATCTCACGCATCGATGGCTTACAAGATGTTTTTCCAGATTGGCTGAAACACCTGATAAATATGGGTATTCGCAAAATCTGTTTCCAATTGTTCAGGGAAGTACGTATCCTGATTTGAGAAAAGCTTCCTGCGAATTTGTTGCTTCTAAAGCCGCTGCAGGAAATGCGATAGGCGGATTAAGCGTGGGTGAGCCAGAAGAAATGATGTACGAATTCACCGAACTCTGTTGTGATATTCTTCCGGAGGATAAGCCTCGATATTTAATGGGGGTTGGTAATCCATGGAATTTATTGGAAGGCATAAGCCTAGGAATTGATATGTTCGATTGCGTTATGCCAACTCGTAATGGAAGAAACGGTATGTTATTTACAACGCAAGGTGTGATCAATATTCGCAATAAAAAATGGGCAAACGATTTTACGCCAATCGATCCAGGCTTGCCTTCTGAAATGAGTCAATATTATTCTAAAGCATATTTGCGACACTTATTTGTGGCTGGAGAAATACTGGCCCTTCAGCTTGCTAGCATTCATAATCTCTCCTTCTATTTGTGGTTAATGGGGGAGGCAAGAAAAAATATTCTGAGTAATAATTTCGTTTCTTGGAAGGCACAAATATTGCCCATTTTAAAACAACGGTTGTAATAAAAAATTTATTAAATAGTAATTAAGTGGTGTGGATAATTCTAGCCGGAAATTCTATTTATACACTATATACTAAAGATGCGGGTTTGTAGTTGTAGACTGATTAAATTACAGGTACTTATTAATCCGTTATCTATGAAGTCCGTAAAAATTAACATCCATTTCTATGGATGTTAATTTGTTTTAGGAAGAGTCCAAGCTACTAATGCACTGCAGTTTGCTTCAATTAACATCCTTTTTGCTCCGCCTTGGTTTCGAGCCTTTATCTTTGTGAGCAACGTTATGAAAAAGATCGACTGGTATATACTCAAGAAATTCCTGACCACTTTCTTTTTTGCCATATTCCTTTTCACTGTTATAGCGGTGGTTGTGGATGTGAGTGAAAAAACGGATGATTTCGTAAAATCTCAACTAGGATTTACCAAAATTATTACACAGTATTATTATGGGTTTATCCCCCATATAGTTGCGCTATTATTCCCACTGTTTGTATTTATTGCCGTTATCTTTTTCACCTCTAAAATGGCCGGTAAAAGCGAAATTATCGCTATCCTTGCAAGCGGTACTAGTTATGGCAGATGGCTAAGACCCTATTGGATAGGTGGAATTTTATTATCGGCTTTTTTGTGGGTGTCGAACCAATATATCGTTCCAAAAGCAAATCAGATCAGAGGTGCATTTGAGGCAAAATATATTGATGGTAACTCTTCCTATAACGCGTTATTACTCAAAAATAATAATATCTATCGCCGCATCGACAGTTTTACTTATTGTGGAATTTATGGATACGATACTTTGATTAAAAGGGGTGGTCCTTTTTTCTTATATAAAGTAAAGGGAAACAATATCATCGAAAATATGAGAGCGGATGAAATTTTTTGGGATAGTGCCCGACATTGGAAATTGACAGGGGTAGTGAGTCGAAAATTTGATGGTATTAAAGAACTGCAGGTAATGGATACCGATCAACATCAAAATTATAATTTCAATCCCAAAGATCTGAACAGGGATAAATATACCAAAGACAAATTAACCACACCCGATCTGGACCATTTTATTAAGATGGAAGAATTACGAGGATCGGAAGGAATTAACGAATTAAAGATCGAGCGATATAGGAGGGATGCAACTTGCATGACTGTGCTGCTGCTTACGATGATTGGTGCAATTGTAGCCGGGAAAAAAGTAAGAGGAGGTAGTGGCGTGCATTTGGCTGTAGGCTTTGTAGTGGCGGCTTTATTTATAGTGGTTAATCAATTCTCGACCATATTTTCAACGAAGGGTAACCTGCCTCCATTGATAGCGGCTTGGATTCCGAATCTGATATTTTTATTTGTAATGATTGTGCTATACCGAAAAGCACCTAAATAAATCTCCGTTAATAAATAGTGTTTCCTTTAAATCTTTTGTTGCGGTATGCAAGTTGTATTACCTTTAGAGACCTATAAAAATTGGTGTTTTTACCAGCTATAATAAGCAAAACTGTTAGTATTTTAAACCAAAAGACCTCATGGAAATCATTAAAGAGCGGTTCAGGAAGAAGGCGGAAAGTTCGAATCTTGAGATTAAAGAATTATTGAAAGAAAATGGAAATCGTAAAATTGGGGAAGTAACCTTAGCGCAGGCATATCAAGGTATGCGAGGTATTACCGGGCTTGTAACAGAAACCAGTTTATTAGATTCGGA
>JAYUFN010000284.1:0-11484 GCA_043738705.1 Bacteroidota bacterium | reverse complement strand
GTAATAATATTCTATTTGCGGCTCAATTAGATGCCGGTGCATATACTGCCAGTAAACTTGAAATTAACTTCACTGACCTCTTACAAGGTTGCGTAGATAGTTTTAGAACAAGATTCCCACTGAGAGTAATCGATGAAAATATTCAGGAATCTGTTTACCTAATTGGCGAACCACTTTTATTGCAGATGCTCATAAACAATCTAATTGATAACGCATTAAAGTACTCCCCAAAAGACAAGCCAATAATCGTATCGCTTAATCAAACCGAAAAGCAAATAAATTTTGCTGTAGCCGATTCAGGAGAAGGGATTCAAGAAGTTGAAAAAAAGAAAATTTTTGATAAATTTTATCGAGTAGGACAGGAAAATACACGCAAAACAAAGGGGACTGGTTTGGGGCTATACTTATGTAAAAAAATAGTGGAAGGACATAGAGCCAATATTTTTGTTTTAGACAATCAACCTGATGGCTGTATTTTTACTGCAATATTCAGAACTAGATGAAGAAAGAACCTATAGCAAATATTCTGTTAGCGGAGGATGAAGAAAATTTACACGAAGCCCTGAAATTAAATCTAGAAATGGAAGGGTATTCTATTACCTCGGCTTATGATGGTAGGGCAGCTTTGAAATCTATTGAGAATGAGTATTTTGATTTGATCATACTCGACATTATGTTACCAGAAGTGGATGGCATTAGCATCACGGAAACTGTAAGAATTAATGCCAATGAAGTTCCCATCTTAATTCTTAGTGCTAAAAATGCTAGCGCAGATAGGGTACTCGGCCTAAAAAAAGGCGCAGACGATTATCTAACCAAGCCATTTAACCTCGAAGAACTTTTATTGAGGGTGGCAAAGTTGATACATAAGAATAAGAAAATGTCTGTAAAAGAAACTATTGACGATGTATATGAATTTGGAAATAATCAGATAGATTTTAAAGCACAGGAAGCGATTACTTGGAACCAAGACAGGATCACTTTGAGTAAGAAAGAAGTGATGCTACTAAAATTACTGATCGAAAACAAAGGCGATGTAGTAACTCGCGAAAAAATTCTTCAAGTTGTTTGGGGATATCAAGTTTATCCCACAACCAGAACCATCGACAACTTTATTCTGAATTTTCGAAAATATTTTGAAGTCGACAGTCGCAGCCCTAACCATTTTCATTCAGTTAGGGGGGTTGGCTATAAATACACACCTTAATAGAGGGCTAAAAAGCAATAAACACCTGTTATAAACGTTTGATGATTTTCAAATAGTCAATATGTCTATTCAATTACAGTCCATTATAGATTTTCTCGATCCTATTAATATTGCTCAAATTTCAAACGATGAAGGCTTTAAAGAAACCCAACTGGGGAAACATATAGCTGTTTACGATGATGCCTTCCCAGATATTTCGAGTGCAGATTTTGTGATAGTTGGTTGTGGTGAAATGCGTGGTGCAGGAATTAATTTAACAAGTACTGCAGCACCTGATGCAATTAGAGCAGAGTACTATAAATTATTTCATTGGCATACTCAAGTAAGTGTAGCTGATATTGGAAATGTGAAATGTGGAGCCACACTTGAAGATTCTTATGCTGCGTTACGTGCAGTTGTTTCTGAGTTGATGGATCAGAAAAAAAGAGTGGTGATTTTGGGGGGCACGCATGATATTACTACTGCGCAATACAATGCTTATTGTAGCAACAAAAGAATCATTGATATTGCCTGTGTTGATGCTCGCATTGATCTTGATATGGATAGTGCGATGCCAGCTGATAATTTTTTGGTGGAATTATTAACAGGAATGCCCAATTATCTGAAGCACTACAGCCATATCGGTTTCCAAAGCTATTTTATGCATCCCGAAATGCTCGAAACGATCGATAAATTAGGCTTCGACTGTTATCGTGTTGGTAAAGTAAAAGAGCGGTTGGAAGAAATGGAACCAGCCATCCGTAATAGCGAATTATTTAGTTTCGATATTGCAGCTATTCAACACGCACATGCGCCCGCTAATCGTTTATCTCCGAACGGATTCACTGGCGAAGAAGCTTGCACCCTTCTGCAATATGCAGGAATGAGCAATCATTGCGATACGGTAGGTATCTATGGTTATATCGCCGAACAAGATGAATATTCCCTAACAGCGAAACAAATTTCCCATATGCTATGGTATTATATGGACGGTATTCATAAAGGCAAGCAGGAGGCCGATCTTGATAATAGGAGCGAATTCAACGAATTTACCATGGCATTTGCAGAAGTGGAAACAGTATTTCTACAAAGCAAAAGAACCGGTCGTTGGTGGATGCAATTACAGGATGGTAAATTTATTGCTTGTAGCCAGTTCGATTATCACATGGCCTCTAATAATGAAATTCCCGAAAGATGGTTTCGTGCAGTTGAGCGTAGTTAATTACACAATCTTTAATTAGTTTCAAGTAGTTAATCTTCTTGTATGAATCGAAAACTTTTTTTACCCTGCGCTGCTATAACTTTTATGTTGTTATCCTGCCATACGCAGCAAAAAATTCAAACCAATTCAAAAATCATTAATTCATCTTTTCAAGATGAACTGCTCGCTGCTCCCGATCTAAAAGGTGCCCATATTGGATTTGCTGTGTACGACCCCACTCATAAATTATATCTCTACAATTATCAGGGAGATAAATATTTTATCCCGGCAAGTAATATAAAGATTATCACCTGTTATACCGTAATGAAATATTTGGGAGATAGTTTATTAGGTATGAGATATGTAAATAAAGGTGATGGCACGATCGAAGTGGAAGCCAATGGAGATCCCACTTTTTTGCATCCCGATTTCCCAAATCAACCCATGTATCAATTACTAAAAAAGCAGAAGACGGTTTTGTTGACTGATGAAAATTGGAGATCAAAAGGATGGGGAATGGGCTGGTCGTGGGATGACTACGAAAGCGATTATATGGCACAAAGAAGCATGATGCCGATTTATGGGAATGTGGTTCATTTTAATAAATCAGTATCACCTTCAACGTCGCCAATTTATTTTCAAAAATTATTAGATAACGGAGCTTCGATTAATAATGGCCAATATGATATCAGACGTGAGATAGGCGCCAATCAATTTAAATTAATTCCTTCGGCTACAAAATTTGCAGGAGGGGATATTCCTTTTTTTACCGAAGATCAGGAATTACTCATCAACTTATTAAATGATACTTTGCATAATAATTTTATACCAGTTCACTTTAAAATAGATCGCTATCCGGATGTGGTGAAAGTATATACACAGCCAACAGATAGTATGCTCAAGATTATGATGCATCGCAGTGATAATTTTTTTGCAGAGCAAAGCTTGATGATGGTTAGTAATGAACTGATTGGTGAAATGTCTGTTTCGAAAATTATTGATACCGTTTTAAAAACAACACTAAGTTTCCTTCCCCAAAAACCTAAATGGGTCGATGGAAGTGGATTGAGTAGATATAATTTATTTACTCCAGAAGATTTTGTGACGGTACTGAATAAAATGAAAGATGAATTTGCATGGAGTAGAATCACGAATATTTTTGCTTCGAGCGGCTCAGGTACTTTGGGTAATTATTATAAAAATAGTACAGGAAAAATTTATGCAAAAACAGGATCACTCAGTAATAATGTGGCGTTAAGCGGATACATTATTACTAAAGCCGGACACGAATTGACCTTCTCAGTATTGGTTAGTAATTATACAGGTAATGGAACCAATATTCGTAGAGCAGTAGAAAAATTCTTGAACACAGTAATGGATAATCAATAATACTTGAATTGCGTTTTTCTTTACCTCGCAAACATCTTGTCTAAATAATCTTCTTTAAATTCTAAATAGGTAGGACTTCCAGTTGGCGTTATATTCGGACTGCTGCAGGTAAATAAATCTTCAATTAAGGCCAGCATTTCTTTTTGTGAAAGCGTTTGTCCAGCCTTGATTGCTTGCTGCCTACTTAAACACCTAACCAGTTTTTCTCTTTTACTAAATTTGATATCGCTACTGAAATGTTTGAACTGTTCTATTAGTAATTCGATTGCATGTTTTTCGTTGCCAGGTAATACATCAGCAGGGATACCCTGAATAACAAAACGATAGTCGGTGGATGGTTCAATTTGATATCCAATAACAAGTAGATCTGGTAAAAGGTCTTTCAATAATGCGGCATCTGCTCCAGTCAATTCCAATTCAATTGGAAACAAACTTTGTTGAGTAGCCATTTGCTGTCCGTGTGCAGCGATACTATAACGTTCGTATAAAATACGCTCGTGCGCAAGTTGTTGATGTACTAAAAGGAAACCATTATTTGTTGCGGCAATAATGTATGTTTTGCGTAATTGTAAAAGTGCAGTGTCGGGCAATACACGAAGTATCTTTGTATTGAATTGTTCGGTAAGAAGTTGTTGTTTTGTTCCGGATTTCGAATCTTGTTCCGTCTCTGTCGTACCAGCACTTTCGTAAAAATTTTTCCAACTCTTTAATTCACTCTTATCGGTTTGTTCAATAAAATGTGCCTGATTTTTTTGTGTAAAAGTTTTAAAAAGATTTGAAGCTGAAACGGCATCTCTCTTATCGGTGGTAAAAGGTTTACTCACTGCGTCCAGACTTTGAATAGCTGCATTCAATGTAAAATCCAATGAAGGTGCAATACTAAATTGTGCCAATGCATGTTTCACGGCGGCCTGAACAAATGCATAAATAATTTTCTCGTCTTCGAATTTAATTTCCTGTTTGGTAGGGTGTACATTGATATCTACTACCGAGGGATCCAAATCGATATACAATACGTAACTTGGAAAACTATCTTTCGAAATCAAGTCATCAAATGCAGCATTAACTGCATGATTCAGATAAGCACTTTTTATAAAACGGTTGTTTACAAAAAAGTATTGATCGCCACGAGTCTTTCTTGAACTTTCAGGTTTACCTACAAAACCGTAGATGTTTAAGTAGTCAGTTTCTTCATTTACACTTACCAGTTTTGCATTGTATTGCGCGCCGAGGATTTGAACGATACGCTGTTTGAGTGAACCAGCTTCTAAATGAAATACTTCTGATCCATTACTAGTAAGTGAGAAAAATACATTTGGGAATGCCATTGCAACCCGTATAAATTCTTCCACAATATGCCGCATTTCTGCTGCATTGCTTTTTAGAAAATTTCTTCTTGCAGGCACATTAAAAAATAAATTCTTCATGCTAATACTACTACCTAATTGATAAGCACAGGCTTCCTGTTTCAGCACTAAACTGTTTTCGATTTCGATATAAGTACCCAAACTATCTTCTAACCTTTTTGTTTTGAGTTCTACTTGTGCTACCGCAGCAATAGACGCCAAAGCTTCTCCCCGAAATCCCATTGTTTTGATGCGGAACAGGTCTTCAATATTTCGAATTTTACTGGTTGCATGTCTTTCAAATGCCATCCTTGCATCTGTTTCACTCATACCTTTTCCGTTATCTATTACTCGTATTAATGCCTTGCCTGCATCGCCCACCAGTAATTTAATTTCAGTAGCCCCGGCATCCACTGCATTCTCCAATAATTCTTTTACCGCACTTGCAGGGCGTTGAATTACCTCTCCCGCTGCAATCTGGTTCGCTATATTGTCGGGTAATAAATGTATAATATCAGTCACTCCTCCAAATTTAATAAAGTGTGTAAAATTAGCATTCTCTAAGCAACTGCACTTCGATTCCACTAAATTTGCGTTTCAAAATATTTTATATGGCATTGAGTGCAGATATTCAAAAATTACGCCGTCACTTTGTACCGGTAGATTTTATAGTCACCAATTGGGACACTTTAGAACCCTTTTTTAAGAATTTGGCAGATCGACCTATTAATTCTTCCAGCGATTTGGAACAGTGGTTAAAAGACATGAGTGAGATGGAAGCTGTGATAAGCGAAGACGCATGTTGGCGCCAAATTAAAATGACTTGTGATACAACAGATCCTACTCTTGAAGAAGCATTCACGTATTTCTGTATGGAGATTCAACCCAAACTACAACCTTATGCAGATCTGCTAAATAAAAAACTGATCAACTCAGCTTTTACCAAAGAGTTGGATCAGGAAAAATATTTTACTTATCTACGTAGCGTTTAGAAAAGTATTGAACTTTTCAGAGAAGCAAATATTCCAATTCAGGCTGAATTAAGCGTAATGCAGCAACAGTACGGTGCAATTGCCGGTAAAATGATGGTAGAGGTAAATGGCCAGGAATATACTTTACAGCAAGCTGCGAAATTTCTTGAAAGCCCCGACAGGAAACTACGAGAAGAAGTGTATCGTAAAATTCAGGATCGACGGCTACAAGATAAACAAGCGATGGATGATCTTTATTCGCAGCTTATTCAAAAAAGAAATGAGGTAGCTAAGAATGCTGGATTTGGAAATTATCGTGATTATAAGTTTGTTGAACTTGGTCGGTTTGATTATACCAAAGAAGCATGTTTCCAATTTCATGAAGCTGTGAAATTGCATGTATTGCCTTTGATTGAAAAGATCTATGCAAAAAAGAAAATAAAACTTGGATTAGAAAAACTGTACCCTTGGGACACAGAGGCAGAACCCGCTGGTATTGAGCCTTTAAAGCCATTTACAGATGGCAACGACCTTTATGAAAAATCGGTAAGATGCTTTACAGAACTCAACCCATTCTTTGCAGATTGTTTGCGTAAGATGAAAGAATTAAAACACTTTGATTTGGAAAGTAGGAAGGGCAAAGCTCCAGGAGGGTACAACTGTCCACTAAGCGAAAGTGGCGCACCCTTTATTTTTATGAATGCAGCTTCCCAAATGAGCGACGTTACTACGATGGTTCACGAAGGTGGTCATGCAATTCATTCTTTTCTTGCACATGAATTAGAATTGAGTGCATTCAAAGAATATCCGATGGAAATTGCTGAAGTTGCAAGTATGTCGATGGAATTATTTAGTATGAACCACTGGGATGCATTTTTTGGTAATGCCTCAGATTTGAATCGTGCAAAAGAACACCAGCTTGAAAGAACTATCACCATCTTCCCATGGATTGCTATTATTGATAAATTTCAGCATTGGGTATACGAGAATCCAAATCATACAATCGAAGAAAGAACGAATACTTGGATGGGAATCTTAAAAGAATTTTCTACCAACAGTATTGATTACACTGGATTAGAGGCCTACCGTGAAATCGGCTGGCAACGCCAGTTACATTTGTTTGAAGTGCCTTTTTATTATATCGAATACGGCATTGCACAATTAGGAGCCATTGGTTTATGGATGCAGTATCAACAAAATCCGGAGCAGGCTTTGCAGAACTATATAAATGCATTGAGTTTAGGCGGTACAAAGACTTTGCCAGAATTGTATCAAGCGGCAGGATTGAAATTTGATCTTTCTCCAAATCATATTAAGACCTTGATGGAGTTCACTACTAAAGAAATCGAGAAGTTGAATTGAAAAGTTAAAAATAAAAAATAAAAAGTAAAAAAGCTGTCACAATTTGGGACAGCTTTTCATTTTATATTAAGTTTTGACTTTTTATTTTTTAATTCTCTGGCGGAGTCTGTGAATTTCTAGGTTCAATCGGTCTATCTGGATTTCCTCCCTGAGGCCCGCGATTTTGAGGTCCACGATTTTGTTGGGGCCCACGATTTTGCTGAGGTCCACGATTTTGCTGCGACCCACGATTTTGTTGCGGAGGTCGTTGTTGATTTTCCTGTCCTTGCTGTGGCCCTCGAGAATCAGGTCTTCTATCATTGCCTCTTTCCTGATCTCTGCGTCGCCTATCGTTTCTTTCAAGACTCTTTAAACTAATTTGTCCTACTAAATCTGCAAATGCCGGTTCTAAATCTTTCTGTTTACCACTTACTACTTCCACTGCTTGTAATTCATCCACCCTTGTTCCAGCTTGGTTTAAGCGTTTAATTTCTTTAACGCGTTGAATAGTTAGTGGATAGTGCTTATTGTTATTTGGCAGTATATACCACATCAGGTTTTTAAAAATATCTTTTTTAATTAGCTGTGCTGTTCCCAAAGCTGTATCAAGCGTATCTGCATAATCAGGAAACTGTTGCAAAGCATCGAGATAAGTATCTAGCTCATAATTCAAACAACATTTTAAACGACCACACTGTCCACTCAATTTCGTTTGATTGATCGATAAATTCTGGTATCGAGCAGCAGTTGTATTTACACTCTTGAAATCGTTGAGCCAAGTGCTACAGCACAGCTCCCGTCCGCAGCTTCCGATGCCACCTACTTTTGCGGCTTCCTGACGAATACCAATCTGCCTCATCTCAACCTTTAACTTAAAATCGCCTGCGAAGAGTTTAATCATCTCTCTAAAATCTACACGGTCATCTGCAGTGTAAAAAAAAGTTCCTTTTTTACCATCAGCTTGAATTTCAATTTCACTCAGCTTCATTTGCAGATTCAGGTTGCGTGCAATTGCGCGGCTGCGAGCAAGAATTTCCATTTCGCGACTTTTGCTGATACGAAAAGCTTCAATATCTCTTTCACTGCTGCGACGTAAAATCTTTTTTGTTTCGGCGCTGAACTCATCTACACCTTTTTTCTTCATTTGTATTCGAACTAGTTCGCCAGTCAAGCTCACTTCCCCAACATCATATCCGCCTACGCCCTCAACGCTCACATAATCGCCTTTGTCGAAATATTGTAAAGTAGTATTCCTGAAAAATTCTTTACGGCTCCCTTGTTTAAAACTTACTTCAATAATTTTACAACTGCTTTCAGGATCGCTGAAAGGAAGGTTGATTAGCCAGTCATGTACATTTAGTCTGTTACAACCGCCCGTACTGCATCCACCATTACTTTTACAGCCGCCTGGTTTTGTTCCACATGATCCACATGCCATATCTCAAAAAATAAATGGTTAATAATAAGGAGTAGTGATAATGGGCTGGGCTTTAGAACTGTAGGATCTTTCGTTGTGTCACTCACTTCAGGGTTCGGAGCTATCAGCAGCCAAACCGGACCAAGTTTATTATAAACAGTCCATTTACGCCTTATAAACTTTTGCTAAACAGCAGGCGTATCCAATGAAATATCTGGTGAATCACCGAAATTTTTTGCTTATTTACCGCACCCATAAGCTTCTATCAGTTCGTTTTGATTGCCGATTCAATCTTGAATCTAAGCAACCTACCCGCACAATTACACTTTCTCGACAGGTTCAGGCGATTTTAATGCCTAAAACCTCAACTCATCAAAATTAGGGTTTTGTTTTGAATGATATGATAGAGTTTAATGGTGAGGGCCTGAAACAGTATTTTGGCGTTTGCATTACGCTCTACATAATAAGAGGCGCGGTCTAATTCCTCTATTAAAGCCTGTTGCTGACTAACTGAGGCAATCTTATTTAGCCTTACAGCAAAGTCTTTTTCTTTTTCAGGAAGCTGTGCAAAATCAACTCCAAGAATTTTAATTCGGATACTTTGGCCCAATAAATGGTTAAAATACCGGAGAAATTGTTTTTGTTTTTCTCTCCCAAGTTTTGCTACCTCTTCTACAAATTTTACTTGCGCTACGGGCCCTCCTTTAAGTGTTGCATTCAACCATTCTCTCAAAAGACCCTGCCAGTCTTCATCTGCGTTTTGCAGTAATTGAAGCGCTTCTCGATAATTACCGCTACAAATTCCGGCTATTTGGGTTGATGTGTCAATGCTGGTTTTTGCTCTCTCAACTAATGCTTGCGCTACTTCCTTATCGGAAAGAGAAGGAATTTTTACTAGTTGGCAGCGACTTAAAATGGTGGGCAGTATTTGTTCTTCACTTTCTGCTACAAGAATAAAAAGGGTATTTGCCGGCGGCTCTTCAATTAGTTTTAAAAGCTTATTACCTTCCTTTCTTAAATATTCTGGCATCCAGAGTACTAAAACTTTGTAGGCGCTTTCAAAACTTTTTAAGCTCAACTTATGGATGATTTCATTACATTCTTCTGCTGAGATATTACCTTGTTTGTTTTCTGCACCAATAAACTGAAGCCAATCATACACATTGCCATAGGGAAATTGCTGAATAAATTCGCGCCATTCACTAATGTATTGACTGCTGGTTGGTTTATCACCCGATTTTTTTGGAATCACCGGAAAGCTGAAATGTAGATCAGGATGAATCAATTGTTCAGCACGCTGAAAAGAACTCTGAGAAGCTATGTCTTCTGGGCTTATAAACGAAGGAACTACTTCAAGTGCTGTCATCCCTCCAAAAAGATCTTCTACAACTGGCGAAGCTGCCGGCAGGCTTACAACATATTGCGCAAATGCTAAAGCCAAAGGAAGCGCACCACTTCCTTCCTTTCCCAAAAAAAGCAAAGCATGGCTCAGCCTGCTCTGTTCTACCATTTCAGAAAGCTGTTTTTTTACTCTTTGCTGGCCAATTACATCTTTAAATAACATCTTGTGACTTGCTTTTGTACCTATCCATTGATAAGTTACAAAATAAAAGAAGCTGCCCGGTTTGAACAACTTCTTTTATACAGTGCTATTTTATGAAACCTTGCTTAGTTCAAATACTTAGTAATCTCTTCGCTATCTGGAGTTACTTTACTAGGGAAATAAGCAATCATCTTGCCATTCTCGTCTAATAAAAATTTATTAAAGTTCCATCCGATACTCGCATCCAATACTCCGTTTTCAGCTTTACTGGTAAGCCATTTGTAAATCGGTGCGATATCTTCGCCCTTTACACTAATCTTACTTGCAAGAGGGAAGGTAACACCATAATTTTTTTTACAAAATTCTACAATCTCGCCGTCAGAACCTGGTTCTTGAGCTCCAAAATTATTTGCAGGGAAGCCTACAATTACTAGCTTGTCTTTATACTTGTCGCTTAATTTCTGTAAAGCTTCATACTGTGGCGTATAGCCACATTTTGATGCTGTATTTACTACCAAGATTTTTTTGCCTTTGAATTTAGCAAAATCAATCATCCCGCCATCGATCGACTTCACCTTAAAACTATGGATACTTGGAACACCAGTTAGGGTAAATGCACTCATTAAGGTAATAATTGCTAGGGTTAAGATGTATTTCATGTTTTGTGATTTTACACAAATAACAACTAAAAGGGTAATAAGTTGATTAAAATTTGATAAATGGGTGCATTAAGAATTTAAAGAGTGTATGCCACCGTAGCGATACTCAGTTTTACCCCCTCTAAGCTCAGTAAAACTGACCCGCAAGCCTCCAAAGTGGCACCCGTAGTGGTAACGTCGTCTATTAAAAGCAGGTGTTTATTGCGGATATTGGACGGGCTCTTTAGGGCAAAAATTCCATCCATATTTTCCCACCTATTGATCCTGTTTTGTTTCGTTTGAGTATCAGAAAAAATTACCCGCTCAACACTATCTACAATTATTGGTTTTTTCCAAACAGTATTAATTCCTTCACAAATAATTTGTGCTTGATTATATCCCCTAATCCTTTGTTTTTTTGGATGCAGTGGTAATGGAATGAGTGCATCAAT
>JAYUFN010000283.1:0-11510 GCA_043738705.1 Bacteroidota bacterium | reverse complement strand
ATCTAAAAGCATTTTTGGCTTCGAACGGAGCAATTGAAACTGATATTCAGATTGCAGAAGAAGGATGGTGGCTGGGTCGTTACGATAATGATGAAATCCCTTTTGAAAACAAACAAACGGTAGCTGCATAATACTTGAATTGAAAAAATGATGAAGAAACTATCTATCATAGCTGTTTTAACTTCCGCCACAGTAATTATTTTTAGTTGTAGCGATGTGAAACGTGAGCCAGGATCTGTATACATGCCTGATATGGCATATAGCCGCGCCTACGAAACATATGCGGATCATAGGAATCTTGCCGAAGCGGGAATTTTTTATAACAACCGCCCCGTAGCTGGTACGATGGCACGCGGAGAAGAATTACCTTTTCATCTTGCAAAAGACGAGCCCGGTGATACCACTAATTATACCGCAGCTAAATTGATAAAGAACCCAATCGATTCTTTATCTGCTTCGGAATTCAAAGAAACAGAAAGATTATACCTGATCAATTGCGGTATCTGCCATGGTCCCAAATTGAATGGTAACGGACCCTTGTATAAAGATGGTAACGGACCCTATGCTGCTAAACCAGCTACATTGGTGGGCGATGCGAAATATGAAGCAATGCTTGATGGACAAATGTTTTATTCTGTTGCGTATGGAAAAAATATGATGGGATCTTATGCTTCGCAACTGAGCCGCAAGCAACGCTGGATGGTGATCAAATATATTAAATTAAAACAGGCAGCAAGTAAAGTAGACGCAGCACCAGCTGCTACTGCAATAGTTACCACTGCAAAGAAATAATATTAACGTTCTTTCAAATGAAAGAATAAAGTACTAACTGATATAAAAGAGTAAAGATGGCATCTATCAGATTGCAATTTGAAATACCCGGAAAAATGAAAACCTGGTCACTGGGTTTAATTGGTGTTGGGTTAGTTGCTTTGATCTTCGGTATGATCACCAAGGGTTTCAGCGCTGATGAACACGAACAAGTACATTTTTGGGGAACGTTGATGTATAATACGATCTTCTGGACATTGATATGCAATGCCAGTATGTTTTTTATATGTATAACAACCCTTGCAATGGGGGGCTGGCAACAGTCGTTCCGCAGAATCCCTGAAGCGATCTCTACCATGGTTCCTATTTTCGGATCCATCACTTTTGCAGTTTTATTATTTGTTGTATTGAGCGATAAACATCATATCTATCACTGGTTGGATACTGCTGCTGTTGCAAAAGATCCAATCCTGAACGGTAAATCTGGATTCTTAAATGTAAAATTCTTTATTTTCTGGACTACTTTAACTATTGGTTTCTGGAGCTTCCTCGGATGGAGAATGCGCCAGTTGAGTAATGAGGCTGATGTTGCTCCAATGGACCATGAGACTGGAGCAAAATTCATCTTAAAAAATACGGTTCGAGCGGCTTTATTCACAGTTTGGTTTGCATTAACTGTTGGCTCAACTGTTCCTTGGTTATGGATGATGAGCATTGACGCACATTGGTATTCTACTATGTATAGCTGGTATACCTTTGCTAGTTCATTTGTATCAGGACTATCATTGATCGCCTTATGGTTGATCTACTTGAAGAATAAAGGCTACATGGAATTAACCAATCAAGAGCACCTGCATGATGTTGGTAAATTTATGTTTGCATTTTCGATTTTCTGGGCCTATCTATGGTTCTCTCAATATATGTTGATCTGGTATGCGAATATTCCGGAGGAAACAATTTATTTCAAACACAGAGTACAAGGACCTTATAAAGGAATTTTCTTCTTGAATTTGATTATCAATTTTCTTTGCCCCTTATTAATATTGATGAAACGTTCTGCAAAAAGAAACTATACTTTAGTAACTTTTATGGCAGTATTAATCATCTTTGGTCACTGGATAGATTTTTATCAGATGGTAATGGGAAGTTTGATGAAGGAACGAGTTGAAATAGGTTGGTTGGATTTTGGTATTCTTAGCTTCTTTGTTGGTATGATGATCTTCTTTGTTGGAAGAGCTTTAGCAAGTAAGCCATTGATTTCAAAATTCCATCCTTTCTTGAAAGAGAGTGTGATTCATCAGGTATAATATATTGGTTGTTTTAAACAACCTTGTTGTATAGAATTTGTTTAAATAGTATCAGAAAATATTGATCGTATTATGACCATTTATTTGACCATTGCAGTAGTTGTACTGATCTTCATCGTGATCTTCCAGATTTCGAAGGCAAGTGAGTATGTATCAACATTAAAAGGCGATGAAACCAGCCGTAAACAAAACAATAAGATCAACGGAGCCTTGATGGTAGTATTCTTAGTGTTGGGTTTATTCGGTGTATGGTATTGTAATCACATCCTTTTCGATAGAACTTTGCTCGCACACGATTCGGCAAGTGTGGAAGGCGCGCGTGTAGATAGTATGTTGTGGGTTACATTAGCTGTTACCGGGATCGTTTTTATTGGAACCCAGATTATCCTTTTCTGGTTTGCATTTAAATACCAAGAAAAAGAAAATAGAAAAGTATTTTATTTTCCACATAGCAGTAGCCTCGAAGTATTGTGGACCGTTGTACCTGCAATTGCTTTAACTGTTTTGGTAGTAATTGGCTTACGTAACTGGTTTTTGTTTACAGGCGAGCCTCCAAAAAATGCAATGCAGGTAGAAGTTACCGGAAAGCAGTTTGGATGGATCTTCCGTTATCCAGGTAAAGACGGTGCCTTTGGAAAAAAATATTATAAAAACATTGATCCAGCGAGCAATACAATTGGATTGATCTGGGATGATCAGCTATCACACGACGATGTGGTTACCGAACAAACCATGTATCTAGTAAAAGGTAAGCCCGTTAAATTGATCATCGGATCACGAGATGTAATTCATGACGTAGGCTTGTCACAGTTTCGTTTAAAAATGGATGCTGTGCCAGGTATTCCAACAACTATGTGGTTTACTCCGAAGTATACAACAGCAGAAATGAAAGAGATTACTGGCAACCCGAATTTTGTGTATGAGATCAGTTGCGATCAAATGTGTGGAAATGGTCACTACTCAATGAAAGGGATTATTGAGGTTGTATCTCAAGAAGAATATGATTTGTGGATGGCAAAACAAAAGCCTTATTATTTTGCAGCATTTCCTGATAAAGATCCCGACACTGTACCCTCAGTTCCAGTTGTGGATACCACAAAATTAAAGGCTGAAGTAAAAATGTAAATTAACCAATGACCAGTATATCACTGGTTGTTCTATATCGTAAGAAGAAATTATAAAGTAACAGAGTATGAGTAACGAAGCTGTTCTGCACACACATTCGGGCGCACATGATGAACATGGAGATCATTCTCATGAGCATCATCATCAATCATTTATTACCAAATATGTGTTTAGTCAGGATCACAAGATGATTGCAAAACAATTCCTGATCACAGGCATGGTTTGGGCAGTATTGGGTGGCTTGATGAGCGTATTGTTCCGGCTGCAATTGGGTTATCCCGATCAAAGCTTTCCATTCTTAGAAGATATCCTAGGCAAATGGGCAAAGGGTGGACATATTACCCCAGAAGCATACTACGCCTTGGTTACTACGCACGGAACTGTGCTGGTATTCTTTGTATTGACTGCAGGACTGAGTGGCACATTCGCTAACTTCTTAATCCCATTGCAAATCGGTGCGCGTGATATGGCATCGCCATTCATGAACATGCTGAGCTATTGGTTCTTCTTCGCAGCTAGTATCGTAATGCTATCTTCTATTTTTGTAGAGACTGGCCCATTCAGCGGTGGTTGGACTGCATATCCTCCTTTAAGTGCGTTAGGAGACGCTTCACCCGGTTCTAAAACAGGGATGGATTTATGGATTGTATCAATGGCACTATTCGTAGTATCTTCTTTATTAGGAGGATTAAATTATATCGCTACCATATTAAATATGCGTACAAAGGGGATGAGTATGACTAGATTGCCTTTAACAATTTGGGCATTATTCTTCACCGCAGTATTGGGGGTATTATCATTCCCCGTTTTGTTCTCTGGTTTTATTTTGTTGATCTTCGATAGAAATTTTGGAACTAGCTTCTATCTGTCTGATATTTTTGTGAACGGAGTAGGCGCATTACCAAATGAAGGAGGGAGCGCAATTTTATACCAACACTTATTTTGGTTCTTAGGTCACCCTGAAGTTTATATCATCTTGTTGCCGGCAATGGGTATGGTATCGGAGATATTATCAGTTAATTCACGCAAGCCAATCTTTGGTTATATGGCCATGATTGGTTCTTTGTTCGCAATTGCTATTCTAGCATTCTTAGTATGGGCACACCATATGTTTGTAACCGGATTGAATCCTTTCTTAGGTTCTGTATTTGTTTTACTGACTTTGTTAATTGCGGTACCTTCTGCTATCAAAGTTTTTAACTGGTTAACTACTTTGTGGAGAGGTAATATTCGATTTACACCGGGTATGCTTTTCGCTATTGGTTTTGTGAGCTTATTTATTTCTGGTGGTTTAACCGGTATCTGGTTAGGTAACTCTGCTTTAGATATTCATTTGCACGATACTTATTTTGTAGTTGCCCATTTCCATATTGTAATGGGTGTTGCATCTATGTTCGGAATGTTTGCGGGAATCTACCACTGGTTCCCTAAAATGTATGGTCGTTTCATGAATAATACTTTGGCATATATCCATTTTTGGATCACTATTGCTGGAGCATACATGATTTTCTGGCCAATGCACTACGAAGGTTTGGCTGGTATGCCTCGTCGTTATTATGATTTTAGCATCTGGGAAAGTTTTAAACAATTTCAGGGTCTTAATCAGTTCATCAGCTTAGTTTCAATCATTGTATTTGCAGTACAGTTCTTGTTCTTGTTTAATTTCTTCTATTCCATTTTCAAAGGAAGAAAACTTACTACTCAAAATCCTTGGGAGTCAAATACATTGGAATGGACTGCACCAATTCATCCTGGTCATGGTAACTGGGTTGGAGAAATCCCTGAAGTACACCGATGGGCATATGATTACGGTAAAGATGGAGTAGATTTTATTCCGCAGACTACACCAGTAGGAGCTGAAGAAAGCCATCACTAAAAAATAAAAACATACCTAACAGATCAGGATGGTATGGGAATATATCGCTTAAATGCTCCCGATCAAACGGGAGCATTGTTTTTAAAAACGATCATCAGGATTAAAAAGTGAGGATGATTAGGTGAATTCTGATAATCTTAAAAAAATGACAGAAAAAAATAACGCAAGTTCTAATAAATTTTCAATTGCCAATAAAGCGAAAGATTATTATCAGCTGATCAAATTCACGCTGAGTTTTACAGTTGTATTTTCTTGTGTGATCTGTTATTTGTTAGCACCAAAAATCGTAGATTTTGACTTGGAAATGATTTTGATTTTAACACTTGCCGGGATGTTGATTACAGGCAGTGCAAATGCCATCAACCAGGCAGTTGAAAAAGATACGGATGCGCTGATGAAGCGTACTAGTAGCAGACCAGTAGCAGCAGGAAGGATGTCTCAGAAAGAAGCGTATGTTTTTGCAGCGATATCCGGGATAGTTGGTTCTTTGATGATGTGGTATTATTTTAACCTATCGGCTGCGCTATTATCTGCCTTTAGTTTATTTCTGTATGCATTTATTTATACCCCACTAAAAAAAATAAATTCAACAGCAGTATTGGTAGGCGCATTTCCAGGTGCCTTTCCGTGTTTGATTGGATGGGTTGCAGGAAATGATGATTTTTCAACCGGTGGTTGGATTTTGTTTGGCATACAGTTTCTATGGCAGTTTCCACATTTTTGGGCAATTGCATGGGTTTCTCATAGCGATTATAGTAGAGTAGGATTTAAATTATTACCAACTGATAAAGGACCTACCAGATTCACTGCCCTACAAGCTGTGATGTATTCTGTGTTAATGATCCCGGTAGGAATACTACCACACTATTTTGGGTTAACCGGACAAACAAGCATGTACATAGTGATAGCCTGTAATTTGTTTATGGTAGTTCAAAGTTTGCGTTTGTATAAAGAGATGGATGTGAAAGCAGCGAGGAGAGTAATGTTTAGCAGTTATATCTATTTGCCAATTGTTTTTTTGGCATTGTTAGCAGATAAACTGCATGGATAATAGATTTTTATTGATTTAAAAAAGTAAATTAAAAATAGTGATGACGACAACAGTGACTAATCATGTTCCACAAAAAATTCATCCACATAAATTTCTCATGTGGTTAGCAATGGGCGGAATTATTATGATGTTTGCAGGGCTAACCAGTGCTTACATCGTAAAGAAGAACCAGAGTAGCTGGTTACAATTTGATCTGCCCGTTTTGTTTTGGTTCTCAACCGCTGTGATTTTAATAAGTAGTGTATCCATGTTTTTGAGTTCTCGTGCTATCAAAGCAGAGAAGATCAATACCTACAAACTCATGATCACAGTTACTGCAGCATTAGGAGTCTTGTTTTTATTGTTGCAGTATTTGGGATTCAAGGAGCTTCAAGCAAAGAATATTGCACTCGTAGGCCCTAGAAGTAATTCTGCTGCATCATTCCTTTTTGTAATTACGCTGTTGCACATGATTCACGTATTGGCCGGTGTGATTGCTTTATCAGTATTTGTTGTAAAAGCAAATGCTAAAAAAGTAAAAGAGTTTGGTACAATTCCTATGGAAGTATTAAGCACGTATTGGCATTTTGTAGGTGTACTTTGGATTTATTTGTTTTTGTTTTATAACTGGATTGGGTAGTTTCTGAAAAATTTGAGATTAAATCACTATTTTTCGACGCCAGCCAATATTTTTGTACCGAAATTTTTAGCGCAATCATGTCAACTACAACAACTGCAACGACAACCAAGCTGTGGAGCGGAGGTAAAAGCCCATTCGACGTAGAGTATGGTAAATTGATGATGTGGTATTTCCTTATGAGTGATGCTCTCACTTTTGGGGCTTTCCTAATCTCTTATGGCACCATTCGTTTTTCAACCAATGGCTGGCCTGACCCGAACAAAGTGTTTAAGAGCTATCCTTTTGCAGCAGAAGGGGTAAACGCACCATTGGTGTTTGTAAGTATCATGACCTTTATCTTGATTATTAGTTCTGTTACAATGGTTCTTGCAGTACAGGCAGGAAAAGAGATGAAGAAGAAAGCGGTAGCTACAAATTTAATATTGACTATTATTGGCGGTATTGCTTTCTTAAGCTGCCAAGCATGGGAGTGGAATCATTTACATAGCGAAGGTGCGTGGTGGGGTATGAATCCTTTTTTGAATAGCGATGGAACTGCGTCTTCAACCAACTTTACAAACTATTTCTTTACCATCACAGGTTTCCATGGCTTCCACGTATTCTCTGGGGTGATCATCAATATCATTATGTTGATTATGACACTTTCAGACCAATTCGAAAAGCGCGGACACTATCTGATGATTGAGAAAGCAGGTTTGTACTGGCACTTTGTAGATCTGGTTTGGGTATTCGTTTTTACCTGTTTTTACCTGATCTAATTTCAACAAACAATTATTAAGAAAACTATTTATGTCATATACAGCAACACAAGATGCGCATGGCGCTGAAACAAGAAAAGAAGTTGTAAGAGTTACCATTATCCTATCGGTGCTAACCGTTATTGAATTGGCTCTAGGATTCTGGATGATGGGTATCAGCGCGGCTGGTACAAGGTTATTGATTAAAGGAACGATCGTTATTTTAATGATGTCTAAAGCATTTTATATCGTGGCTTACTTCATGCACTTAAAACATGAAGTAAAAAATTTGATCATGACCATTTGTGTACCACTATGTATATTTATTTGGTTTATTACTGCATTCCTGTTTGATGGTAATTCTTTCAGGAATTTGCGTAATACTTACGATCCTCACTACAAAGAGCAAAGTACCATAAAAGTAGAACCAAAAGAAGAAGCTAAACACGAAGAGAAGAAAGAAGAAGCCCCTATTGATACTCAAAGAAGAACTGATTAATTTTTTTGAAATTTATATTGATAAGCCATCACAAAACCGGTGATGGCTTTTTTATTACCTTATTTTTGCAGCATGAATAAGAAAGCCATATTGGGTCTGATTATCGCACTACTAGTGCCGATACTCTGCTACCTGGTTTTGAAATATAAAAGTGATCGAGCTGTTGAAATTCCAAGAAAATATCTTTTAGATACCGTGGTTACCCACATTGAGAAAGGCAAAGAAATTTCTGATAGTATTTGGCATACCACAAAAGATATTCGCCTAGTAAATCAATTGGGCGATTCGGTTAATCTTTTTAGCAAAAAGGGGAAAATAATAGTTGCTGATTTCTTTTTTACAAGTTGCGGAAGTATCTGCCCTAAGCTAACACGTAATATGGCTAAGTTGCAACAGTCGTTCATCAGAGGTGGAGACTTGCGTAATAAGATTGATACCTCCATTGTTCAATTTGTTTCTTTTAGTGTGGATCCCCAAAGAGATTCTGTATCCGTATTAAAAGACTATGCAGACCGCTTTGCAGTAAGTCATGATAATTGGTGGATGCTCACTGGCAGCAAAGATTCTATTTATCAATTTGCTTTCGAAGAGATGAAAGTTGATAAATTTAGTATGGAGCCAATTAGTCCAGATTTTGTACATACTAGTCGATTTATATTGATTGATAAAAACAGATTTGTACGAGGCTATTATAATGGATTGGATCCTGTTTCTATTAATAAACTAGCCAGGGATATTGGTTTGTTGATGCTAGAAAAAGATAAGAAACAGAAAAGCACTTTATTTATTGAGATAGTTGATTTGAGTTGGTTATGGTTGCTGATAGTACTCGCTATAATATTTTTTATGGTATACCTGAATGGCAGAAGAAAAATTAACGGTTAAAACAAGATCAAACTTTAGTTGTTAAATAATTTACACAAACATTTATAATCACTTAGAAATTAAGTTTATGATGAAGGCATCGATACAGAAGAACGACAAACAGGCTTATTGGTTAATTGGTATTTTTTCGGCAGTGGTATTTACTGTAGTAAGTGTATTAACCAAGGTGAAACTCAATGTGAATTTAGGATTCGACGTGCACCTGTTTGCTGCATTTAATGCTTTTGTAAACGCAAGTATTGCTGTAATCTTGGTAGCTGCACTAGTAGCTGTAAAAAAAACAAACTATCGGTTGCACAAACAATTGATGATGACAGCATTGATTTTGTCGATACTCTTTTTAGTTTCTTATATCGCACATCACTTGTTTGCTGGTGACTCAAGATTTGGCGATATTAATCACGATGGCATTGTTAGCGAGGAAGAAAAAGTGGCTGTAGGTGGTTTACGTTATGTTTATTTAGTGATTCTCTCCACTCATATTTTTTTAGCAACAATCATTTTGCCTTTCATTTTATTTACGGCGTATCGTGCATTAACAGCTGAGTTTTCTGTGCATAAAAAATGGGCAAAAATTACCTGGCCACTATGGTTCTATGTAGCAGTAACAGGTCCTATTGTGTATTGGCTAATTAAGCCCTATTACCTGTAATAGACAGAAGGGGGGTACTAGAAAAATTAGTTTATTTCAAGTTCAATAGTAGGGTCCCAGAATTTTTTTTGGAAGTCGATTACCGTATCATCTTTAACGAAAATTTTTTCTTTCGCTAATAGTTCTTCCATTAAAGTGGGAGTTGCAAAATGTGCTTTTCCGCTGAGCATGCCATTTCTATTAATGACGCGGTGTGCAGGAACTTTTGGGCTAATGCCATGAGCTCCATTCATAGCCCAACCAACCATTCTTGCACTCATCTTTGAACCAAGGTAGGTAGCTACTGCGCCGTAGGTAGTAACACGGCCTTTTGGAATTAATCTTACCACATCGTAAACGAGCTCAAAAAAAGAAGCTTCCTTTTTGTTGCTAGGTAAAATTGATTTTAATTTTTCTTCTTGTTGATTTTGATTTTTCAAAAACATAGACCTTCTAGGTTCAGGAACGGCTTCGTATCTAAACGGACAGTGTCTACAACCATGGCCGCAACAATATCCTTTATTGAGATGATATTTTTCTGTGAAAACAACTAATCCGTTTTCATCAAAATAATAATCAGTATTATCATTTATCTTCGGGCTCACTTAATAATAACTTTAATGTTTCATCTTTTTCCAATGGCAATTCCTGATTTATTTTAAAACAGAGATAATGAATCCGGTTGCTTTGTGCAATATCCAACCCTTCATAATGTGTTTTGATCAACAATTCCGGCTTCATTTCGGGTAAAGAATGAATATGATCAGAATCAATCAACAATTCAAGTCCGAATAAGTTGATGACTGTACGAGTAAAATTATATAAATCAGGACTATCTGTTTTTAAATGTACCAAACCATCTTTTGCTAAAATTTGTTGGTATACTCGGAGGAATTTGGGATGGGTTAATCTTTTTTTTGCTTTTGAACTCCTTAACTGTGGATCAGGAAATGTAATCCAGATTTCTGCTACTTCAGCTGGATTGAAATAATCTTTAAGTTTGTCGATATGCGATCTGATAAATGCAACATTGGTTAATCCATTATCGAGCGCTGTTTTAGCTCCACGCCAAATGCGATTACCTTTAATATCGATCCCAATAAAATTACGGTCAGGAAACATAGTGCCTAAACCAACCGCATATTCACCCTTGCCACATGCCAATTCTAAAGTAATGCTGTGATTGTTTTTAAAATAGTCGCTCCATTTACCTTGCATGCCCTGCGGATATTCCTTAACGTTTTCAAAATGCCTGATGGCTTCGAAACGAATGAGTTTTTTCTGTCCTCCCATCTGGCAAAACTAAAGTAAAAGGATGGAAACGCTAGTCATTCAAAAAATACCCTGAAAGAGGTATGAAATTATGGCAAACAAATATTAATTTCCTGTGGGGAAAAACCTGCAGCAGTAACAAAATCCGATTTTAATTTGGATAGTGTTAAAGCAGAAATTGCAGCAAGCAATAAAACTTATGCAGAAAGTATTGCCAAAAAAGATTCCGTTGCATTTAGAGATCACTATGCATCAGACGGATGTATTTTTAATAGCAATATGCCAAGGCTATGAGGAACACCAGGCATCATGGGATTTTTTAATGCTGCATTGGGAATGGGAATTAGCAATTTAAATTTAAACACTGAAGAAGTTTTGGGTGGTCCAACAGTTGTTTCAGAAGTTGGTAACTACGAACTTAAAATTGCAAACGGAACAGTGGTAGATAAAGGAAAGTTTGTAGTGGTATGGAAAATGGAAAACGGGAAATGGAAAATGTATCGCGACATTTTTAATAGCGATAATCCACCACCACCACCTCCAGCTAAGAAATAATAATCGACGATTTAGGGGCCAGACCGAATAGTTCTGGCTCTTTTATTTAGAATGTTCTTAAAAATGGTTATATACCCAATTCAGGGTATGCAAAACTTGTACAGGGTAAGTAACTTTAGATATCAAAAAGCGTTAAAAAAACAGGCAAGTATGTTATACTTAATTGGCCACAAGAGTATCCC
>JAYUFN010000282.1:0-4176 GCA_043738705.1 Bacteroidota bacterium | reverse complement strand
GCAGACTTTCATTTTTAAATTAATAGACATAACTGTTTATGGACAAACTTCTTTTTTTTGCTGTTCCAGCCATGGGTATTGTAGGATTGCTCTACACCCTTATTAAATTTAATTGGGTTTCAAAACAAGATGCGGGTAACGAACGCATGCAAGAGATTAGCACTTATATCGCTGAAGGTGCAATGGCTTTTCTAAAAGCTGAGTATAAAATACTAGCTTATTTTGTTGCAATAGTAGCTCTTTTATTAGCTATCATGGGATACGCTGATAAAAACAGTGATTGGAGCATTGCTCTTGCTTTTATATTGGGTGCTTTCTTTAGTGCGCTAGCCGGTTTCATTGGAATGAAAGTTGCAACGAAAGCGAATGTTCGAACTGCTCATGCTGCTCGTACTAGTTTAAGTAAGGCTTTGAAAGTTTCTTTTACAGGGGGTTCTGTGATGGGAATGGGTGTTGCAGGATTAGCAGTATTGGGATTGGGTAGCTTATTCATCATTCTTAAAATGGTGTTCGCTCCTACGCAGGCTGTTGACAGTGAAGAAATGAAAAGAGCTATTGAAGTATTAACTGGATTCTCACTTGGTGCAGAAAGTATAGCCTTGTTTGCACGTGTAGGTGGTGGTATTTATACAAAAGCTGCCGATGTTGGGGCTGACCTAGTTGGTAAAGTCGAAGCCGGAATCCCAGAAGATGATCCGCGTAACCCTGCTACTATCGCAGATAATGTTGGTGATAACGTAGGTGATGTAGCTGGTATGGGGGCTGATTTATTTGGTAGCTATGTTGCAACTGTTTTAGCAACAATTGTTTTAGGAAGAGAAGTTACCGGATTGGGTGGTGCTGCATTGGCTGATAATTATGGGGGCTTGTCTCCTATTTTATTACCCATGTTGATTGCATCTATCGGAATTATTTTATCCATCATCGCAACATTTTTTGTAAGGGTTAGTGACAATGTCGGATTAAGCACTCAAAAGGTGCAGAATGCGTTGAACATGGGTAACTGGGGGTCAATAGTTTTAACAGCAATTACCTGCTATTTTCTTGTGCATTATCTGATGCCTGCAAATATGTTATTACGTGGCTTTGAATTTACCCCAAATAAAATTTTTGGTGCTATCATGGTTGGGTTAACCGTTGGTACCCTCATGAGCATGATCACAGAATATTATACTGCGATGGGCAAACGCCCCGTAATGAGCATTATCCGTCAATCTTCTACGGGCTCTGCTACCAATATCATTGGTGGTTTAGCAGTAGGTATGGAAAGTACACTTTTACCAATTCTTGTTTTAGCAGGTGGTATTTATGGATCTTTTGCATGTGCAGGATTATATGGTGTAGCAATTGCCGCCGCAGGGATGATGGCAACTACGGCAATGCAACTTGCTATTGATGCATTCGGGCCAATTGCTGATAACGCTGGTGGGATTGCAGAAATGAGTGAGTTGCCAAAAGAAGTTCGTGAAAAAACCGATATTCTTGATGCAGTTGGAAATACAACCGCTGCAACTGGTAAAGGCTTTGCTATTGCTTCAGCAGCTTTAACTTCATTAGCATTGTTTGCCGCATTCGTTGGAATTGCGGGAATCAATGGTATCGATATTTATCATGCAGATGTGTTGGCTGGTTTATTTGTTGGAGCAATGATTCCATACATTTTCTCTTCATTGGCTATCCGTGCCGTAGGAGAAGCTGCAATGGCAATGGTTGAAGAAGTTCGTCGCCAATTTCGTACCATTCCCGGTATTATGGAAGGAACTGGAAAACCTGAATACGATAAGTGCGTTGCAATATCTACTGAAGCGTCATTAAAAAAAATGATGTTGCCGGGTGCAATTGCAATTATGAGTCCATTGATTATGGGATTTATTTTCGGACCTGAAGTGTTGGGTGGATTTCTTGCTGGTGCTACCGTTAGCGGTGTATTGATGGGAATGTTCCAAAACAACGCAGGTGGCGCTTGGGATAATGCAAAAAAATCTTTTGAGAAAGGAGTGGAAATAAATGGAGTAGTATATTATAAAAAATCTGAACCACATAAAGCATCTGTAACTGGTGATACTGTTGGCGATCCCTTTAAAGATACTTCAGGGCCTTCTATGAATATCTTGATCAAATTGATGTCGATTGTTTCTTTAGTTATCGCTCCAACTTTGGCGCAATTACATAAATCAGATCTCAAAGCCGCGAAGGTTGAAAAGAAAATTGAGATAACAATTAGTACACCATCCAATGATTCTACAAAGACAAGTACTACTATAACTGCAACTGGAGATGATTATAAGGCTTTAATTGAAGCAATTAAAAAAGATGGATTAGCAATAGCTGGTAAAATTTCTATTGAATTCAAAGAAGGAAAATTACAAGTTAATGGCAAAACTTTAGATGAAGCATCTACTGAAAAATATGCGCCATTCTTAAAAGGCAAAGAAAATTTTAATATTAAAATTGATTCTCAGGAAACAAAAAAATAAGTGAACTGAATAGTTTTAAAAAAGCCCGATACGTTCGGGCTTTTTTAATTACCATAAGTTTCTCGGGCACCAATCCCCATATTTATTACCTAATAAAAATCCTATCAAAATTTCGTGCGTACCTCTACTCACTGTATTTAATTGTGAAGTTTGAATATCATACGAATAACCTACGTTGATATTATGATTAATATTTACACCAACCATCGCAGCGAATCCATCTTGATACCGATAGGATGCTCCTGCCCACAAAAGATCATGATATTGGACCTTCGCATTTACATCAAATCCAAGCGGTAAAGGGCTTATATATCTAATTAAAACAGAAGGTAAGAAGCTAAGATCTTCGCTTAATTGCATCCGATACCCAGCGCTAAAAAAGAGATGTGGCACTAATTTGCCATTTTCTAAATGAACGGTATTATCTGAAAAAGCAATTTGCTGAGGGATGATTTGTTGTGCAGACAACCCAATAAAATAATCACTAGCGTATAACCATAAACCAGCACTTACATCAGGTTTTATCTTATTGATCAAGCCACTCCCGCTTACTGCTGGATCAACAGTAATAGTTCCAAAATTTAATTTACTGGCGTCTAAACTCATATTGGTAAAGCCCGCAGAAATACCTGCAGAAAGATTGGTGTTCGCCGACAATCCTACGTGATATGCATACGTACCGTAAACAGCGAATCGATTCAATGGACCCGTTTTGTCATTTAACATGGTAAAACCAATCCCGCCGTGCGGATCAGGTGCTGTATAGTTTCTCCAATAATTGGTGCCCCTTGGATTTTCTCCATCCGCATGAAAAGTAGTTGCGGTTTCGTTATTATATGCTGCTTTGTGTATCGGCCCCTGAATGGTAACATATGTAGTAACAGGCGCATCTTGTAAACCAACCCATTGCAATCGATGACTCAGTTTTATATCCCAATAATTCTCAATACCGGCAACCGCAGGATTGATTAAATAATTGTTCATGATGTATTGGGTATAATAGGGTCGCTGTTGAGCAAATAAAATATTTCCAAGTAATATCAAAAATATAAACAATCGTTTCTTCAAATACATAATACCCTTACTTTATTAAAGTTACTGAACCGTTGATGATAGATCTGCCATTCTTTGGATTGATAATATAATAATAAGTACCTATTGGCAAAGGAACACCATTAAAATTACCATCCCATTCTCTAAAGTTACTATTTGAACTAAAAACTTTTTGCCCGTATCTGTTAAAAACGTCTACAGTAGCATCTGGATAAGATTCTAAATATTGAATTTTCCAAGTATCATTGATGCCATCACCATTTGGTGAAAATGCATTAGGTACAATGGGTGCTAACAAAACTTTAATCAATATGCTATCCATAACAGCACAATTACCTAACCCTTTTACATTCAGGGTGTAAACGATATCCCCTTTTGGCTTTGAGATTGGAATAGCAGCTGTATCGCTATTTAGATAGGTTGCTGGAGTCCACAAATATTGTAAGCTTGTACCATAAATAAATAGTGGCTTGATAGAAACTTGACCGTTTTCTAAAACCACTTTTGTTGCACCTAATTTTAAAACAGGGTAAGGTTGTATAGCAATTATTTTTTTTAAAGTATCACTCACACAGCCTTGTGTATTATAAATATACAGACTAGTAAGATAGTTACCTGAATCGCTAAATTTTTTGATCGGATTCTG
>JAYUFN010000281.1:0-11527 GCA_043738705.1 Bacteroidota bacterium | reverse complement strand
ATGGAAAAAAGACCATTGAATAAAATAAGTCCTAAAATGATTAAAGCTTCTGTCATGGGTTACTCCAAAACTAATCAATTGCTACGAATTTAAGGGGTTCCCTCTAATTGAATAATTGCATAGTGAGCCATCGTCTGCTCTCTGGTAAAAGGATCGAGAAATTCTTTCGAAAGCATACTCACCCCAAAATCAGCTCCTTTATGCAGGATTTTCATCCGTGGAAACTTGGTCTGAATAATGTTAAGGCTATCGGTTGAAGTAATTACAAAATCACTACTCTTCAATTCACTTATATTTTTTTTGTGAGCGAAAATATGTTGTCCGTAAAAATGCAAAGCCCTACTTTCGGTAGGCGCCAGTAAATAGGTTTGTAGCTTAGGTATTTTTGTTTGATTCAAAAAATCTGCCGCAGTATTACCCATCTGATACTTCAATAAATTAGGATAAAAATTACTGCTCAAAAGGAGGTTCACTCCGATAACAGTATACACAGAAATCACGATGATAGTTGGTAATTTCAAAAATTTATTGCTTGCAAAAACTAAAATTATGTACCCTAATAATCCAAGAACCGCAAGTACAAAAACATAGAATGGTATTTCTTTGAAAGGAATTCGCATTAAATAAATTGCAGCTACCCACAAAATACCAAAGATCAATTCATGAAGGATCAACATTATTTTTTTGACATATTTGTTACCCAAAATAAAAAAAGTCTGGTATAAAAATACTGCTGTAACAATTGCAGCCAAAGGGAATACAACAAAAATATAATGAGGCAACTGAGCCTGACTTTTAGCCAAAATACAATAGGTAAAAATAAAACCGCCAGTGCTGATCCACTCTTGATTTGAGCTTAGCCAAAAGCGGTTAAGAATAATGTCTTTAAAAGAAAATAATAATGCAACTAAAAAAAATAGAATCCAAGGTAGGAAACTCCAAAGCATATTTTCAAGTAGGAATGTAAAATAGCTCATCTCATGAAATACATTTTCACCAGTATATCTTCCAAAACTTTGAGTCCAATAATAAAAGCGTAATCCAGATTGTATAGGAACACCCATGATCAATTTCCCGGGATGCATATCGTATTGGATATATAAACCAACACTCATAGGAATCAACAATACTGCAATAATCAACAATCCTAACAAATACTCCCATCGAAAAAATTGTTTCCATTCTCTTCTCAAGATAAAATGCGGTACGAATGCAAGTACCGGAACAATCAACGCAATAGGACCCTTGGTCATCATCCCTCCGGCAATTGCAATGAAAGCAACAAAAAAATATTTCCATTTATTTGATTGATACCACGCCGCCAATTGCCAGATACTCAGCATCACCCAACCCATCAACATAGTATCACAACGAACATCATGTGTGATCAGAAAAATAGCCTGAGAACTTGCTAAAACTATTGCGCTTAATTGGGCAACCGTTTTATGATAATATAAAAGTGTAAAACGATAAACCGAATAAACAGCTAGTGTTGCAAAGAATAAAGAAGGAAGTCGATAGGCCCAGTCGTGTATTCCAAATGTGCGCATACTCAATGAAGAAAGCCAAAAAAGCATGGGTGGTTTATCGAGATAATCTTTGCCTATATCATAAAATTGCAGAAAAGTTTTTCTTTCTATCATTTCTCTACTAATTGATGCATATTGAGCAGCATCAATATCCATTAGCGGTATCATTACCATACCGGTAACACAGACTATGAGGCTGAAAAATAAGACGCTAATAAAAACCCGATTAGAGATCATAGAAAAAAATTATAGTTCGGGAATGATTGGTCCATTCCACCGGTAAAAAATATTTGAAGTAATTAAACCTATGACCGTTCCGAGTATCGCACCACAAAATACATCTAGTGGGTAATGCACTCCTACGTAAACTTGCGCATAACTAATCGAAGCTGCCCATACCAATAAAAAATTACCCCATTTTCGAAGGATCGGTTTGAGTGTTACCAACACATACACCGCAAACCCAAAATGGTTGGTTGCGTGCGATGAAGTAAAACTATATCCTCCCGAACAATTCCTCAAAAGTAGTCGCACATGGCTCATCAATATTGGATCGTTACAGGGTCTTGGTCTTTCAAAATATTTTTTAAAAAAACTACTGCTAATTTGGTCAGTTAATATCAAAGTCAGTACCGCTCCAAGAATCCAGATAAAAGATTTACTCCTAAAATTGAGTACCGCAAATAGTATAAAAAAAATGTATAGTGGCGTCCAAGTATTCGCATCCCTCCACCACGGCATCATACTATCAAAAACAGGATTTGTAAATACAGTATTGAGTTTAAGAAACAAAAAAGTATCCCATCCATTGAGCCATTCCCAAGCTTGCTGAAAAAAACTATTCAGTAAAACTGCTTTCAAAATCATACTAGTAAATTAACCCTTTTTCTTTGCAATGATGATCAATCTAGGAGAATGATGTAAATCATATTTACCCAATTGGTAATCGCCAAATACCTCTTTCACTTGTAACTGTTGGTATGCAAGCATTTCAGTGAAATCATCTAATGAAAATTTTGCAACTTTTTCTGTATATAAGTGTTTAGGATTTTTATTATTTGCATCCGTAATTTGTATCTGTTTATAAAAATGCATATCGTCGTTCCATTTACTAATATGAAAGCTAACATCCTCCGCAGTTTGTGTTGTCATTTTTTCCTGATTACGTTCGGCAAAATGAACATTCAGAAAATCAATAACAAATAAGCCGCCGGGCTTCAAACTCTGAGCAATTGTCCTAATTGCATTATCGTGTTCCCTTCTGGTTCTAAAATACCCAAAACTGGTAAAAAAATTAAACGCAAAATCGTAGTAATTAATCCAAAAAGGCAACCGCATATCGTGCTGATAAAAATGGAGGCTATCTGATTCATCAGACTTTGCTTCAGCAATAGATTCCTCCGAAAGATCTATTCCTGTTACATCATAACCCATATCCGCGAGGGCTTTACTATGCCTTCCTTTACCACAAGCCACATCTAACATGGCACTTCCCTGTTTGGGTTGTAAGTGAGAAATTAATTTTTGAATAAAATTCAAAGCTTCTTGATCATCCCTATGTTGATATAATAAATGATAATAATGTGAATTGAACCACTCCTTAAACCAAGACTTCTGCATATACCTTATTTCAGCACAAAAATAGGATTCGAAATCAAACAATAATTTGAATTATATTTGCGAGGAGCAAAATATCGATTGGAATGGCATTAATTAAAAGTATTTCAGGCATACGAGGCACTATTGGCGGAAAACCTGGCAACACCCTAAGTCCATTGGACGTAGTAAGATTTACAGCCGCATACGGTAGCTGGTTAAAAGAGGAAACAGCATTAAGATCTCCAAATTCGAATAATCTAGTTGTGATTGGCAGGGATGGGAGAATTAGTGGAGAATTAGTTCAAAGACTTGTGATCAGTACTTTAAATGCACTTGGAATTAACGTTATAGATTTAGAATTGAGCACAACACCTACTGTTGAAATGGCTGTGCTATTTGAAAATGCTGCTGGTGGTATTATTTTAACTGCAAGTCATAATCCCAAGGAATGGAATGCATTAAAACTGTTGAATCATAAGGGGGAATTTATTAGTGGAGAAGATGGCACTAAAATTTTAGCGCGAGCGGAAGCAGAAGATTTTATTTTTTCGGGAGTGGACGATTTAGGTAGTTATCAAAAAGATGATCAGTCACTTCAAAAACATATTGACCTGATTGTAAACTATCCACTTGTTGATAAAGCTGCCATCAAGGAAGCTAATTTTAAAATAGTAATAGATGCAATTAATAGTACTGGGGCAATAGCTGTTCCAGAATTGTTAAAGGCATTAGGATTAAAAGAAATTACTGTTATTAATGGAGAAGTAAACGGACAATTTGCGCATAACCCAGAGCCTCTTCCAGAGCACCTTAACCAATTGTGTAATGAAGTAAACAAAAGCAAAGCTGACCTAGGCATTGCAGTTGATCCAGATGTTGACAGACTTTGTTTTGTATGTGAAGACGGCAGTTTATTTGGGGAAGAATATACCTTAGTTGCAGTTGCCGATTATGTATTAAAGCATCGTAAGGGTAATACAGTTAGTAATTTATCTTCTACCAGAGCACTGAAAGATGTGACTGAGAAACACGGAGCTATTTATACGGCAAGCGCGGTTGGAGAAGTGAATGTAGTTTCGAAAATGAAAGAAATGAATGCCGTTATAGGTGGAGAGGGCAATGGAGGCATTATTGTACCTGATCTTCATTACGGCAGAGACGCATTGATTGGAATTGCTTTATTTTTAACGCATCTGGCAAAAGAAAAGAAAACTGCAAAGCAATTGCGTAGCAGTTATCCAGATTATTTTATGAGTAAAAATAAGATAGCATTGAAAGAAGGGGTAGATCTTAGCAAGGTTTTCGGGGCGATTCAGGAAAAATACAAAAAACAGCCAATCAATAATATTGACGGCTTAAAAATCGAGTTCGATAACGACTGGGTGCATCTTAGACCAAGCAATACTGAACCGATTATTCGAATCTATGCCGAAAGCAACTTGCAGACTACAGCAGCCAATATTGCCAAGAGGTTAATGCAGGATATCAAAGAAGTGCAGCAATAGGCTTTGAATCAGGATCCGGTTTTGAAACTAATTAATGAATAGAGATTCTGCCCGATAGGATTTCTTTATTTTTGCGCGATGATGGAAAGAATATATTTAGACAATGCAGCTACTACTGCACTAGATCCCAAAGTATTAGAGGCAATGATGCCTTATTTAACTACACACTTTGGTAACCCGTCCTCCATCTATAGTTATGGTAGAGAATCTAGGATGGGTATTGAGAATGCGCGCAAAACAGTTGCGAAAATCTTGAATGCACATCCTGCTGAAATTTTCTTTACCAGCGGAGGCACAGAAAGCTGTAATACGGCAATTACCGCATCTGTGCGAGATCTTGGATGCAAGCATATCATTTCATCTATAATAGAACACCATGCTACAACCCATACAGTAGCACATTTAAATAAAACTGGTGAGGCAGCATTAAGCTATGTAAAATTGTTACCCGATGGTCACGTAGATATGACTAATCTGGAAACACTATTAAGTAGTAGTAAAGAAAAATGTTTGGTAACTCTAATGCATGCCAATAATGAAATTGGCAATATGCTAGATATACATGCAGTTGGAAATCTTTGCAGAAAATATGGTGCTATATTTCATAGTGATACCGTTCAGACTGTAGGACATTTTCCATTTGATCTTCGAAATACCCCCGTTGATTTTATTACCGGAGCAGGCCACAAATTTCACGGACCAAAAGGTGTTGGCCTGTTATTTATTAATGAGAATATTAAAATCAAGCCCTTTATCCACGGCGGCGCTCAGGAAAGAAATATGCGTGCCGGAACTGAAAATGTGTATGCCATAGTAGGCTTTGCAAGAGCGTTAGAGCTTGCAACTACAAATTATCAGGAAGAGCAAGAATATATTTTAGGGCTTAAAAAATATATGATGGAATCGTTGCAGAAAAATATTTCTGGAAGTAATTTCAACGGAGATGCGATTGGAAGATCTCTTTATGCAGTACTAAGTGTCAGTTTCCCTAAGACTGATAAAAGCGAAATGCTCTTGTTCAATCTGGATATTAATAATATTTGTGCAAGTGGCGGAAGTGCCTGCACAAGCGGGGCTGATCAGGGTTCGCATGTAATCAAAGCTATCGATAACGATCCAAATAAAGTTACCGTACGCTTCTCTTTTAGCAAACACAATACCAAAGCAGAAATCGATCAGGTTGTTACTAAGTTAAAAGAAATAATTTAATTGATTATGCAAAACATACTTGACTTAGTAGGTAATACACCATTAGTTGCATTAAAGCATATTACAGTAAACCCCAACGTAATCATTTACGCTAAGCTTGAAGGAAATAATCCAGGTGGCAGCGTAAAAGATCGTGCAGCTTATGGAATGATCAAAGGCGCTATGGATCGTGGCGAATTAACAAAAGGAATTAAATTAATTGAAGCAACAAGTGGGAATACAGGTATTGCACTTGCGATGATTGCCAGCATGTTTAAAGTTCCCATTGAAATAGTGATGCCCGAAGATGCCACCAGAGAAAGGGTTTTAACAATGCAAGCTTTTGGAGCAAAAGTGATCCTAACTCCAAAAGAAGGATCAATGGAAGCTGCGATCGATTATGCTACTGCGCAAGTGGCTAAAGGTGGCTATTTGATGTTGAATCAATTTGGCAACCCAGACAATCCTGGAATGCACTATAAAACAACAGGACCAGAGATCTGGAAGGATACAAAACATCAAATCACCCATTTTGTATCATCAATGGGAACTACCGGTACAATCATGGGTGTTTCAAAATATTTAAAAGAACAAAATTATGCAATTCAAATTGTAGGATGCCAGCCAAAAGATGGTTCTAGGATTCCCGGAATTAGAAAATGGCCCGAAGCCTATCTGCCAAAAATATTTGACAAATCAAGAATTGATAAAATCATTGAGATAGATGAAATTGATGCAAGAATCATGGCAAAAAAACTAGCTAGAGAAGAAGCCATTTTTAGCGGGATGAGTAGTGGTGGTGCCGTTCACGCAGCTATTGAATTATCGAAACAATTAAGCTCTGGCGTAATAGTTTGCATTATTTGCGATAGGGGCGATCGGTATTTGTCTTCCGATTTGTTTGACTAGCGACCGATTTCGAACTGTAACCCAACCATAAAAGGCTATTCAATATAAATTGATTCTGTATTGCAGAGCCAAAACTACTGGATAGTGTTTTATTGGTTCCTCCATCATAATCCATATCGTTATGACCGACATTAAAGTATAACATTCGGTATCTTTTGTTAGTCCATGCAACTGGGTAATCACCCGAATGCCATATTTCATAAGACTTTGGGCCTGTTCCAAGAGGGAAGCTACTGCTATCAATGGAAAGTAAAACATCGATATTTTTATTCTTCCTGATATCATTCTTCCAACTATACCACTCATTTGGAGCTGCTCCAAAAACAATCGGAAGATTCTTTGTGAAAGGATGATTTAGTTGCTCTACGCTTAGTTGTGCATTGGTTGGTCTCCAAGTATTCCCTTTATATTCACCCGACCCCAAAAAATCTTCGTGATACCAATCCCAATTCTGATTAAACGCAGAAGGCGTTAGCGCAAATGCAGAAAAATGAAAACCCATCCATGAACCACCTCCCTCCATATATTTTTGAAATGCCAAACGCTGAATCATTGAATCAGGTCTAGAATCTAAAAAAAGAACTACCTGATATTTTGATAAGAATGTATCATTAAGATTACTCCAATTATTTGTTGAATCATATTTGAATTTCAGTTTCTCCCCCTGCATTGAAAACCATTTATTAGCCTCGTGTACAAAGCTAATATGAGCAGGATCTTCTTTAGCAGTAAAGAAAGCAATTACACTAAAATTACGGACTCTTATTTGTGCGCTTACATTAAATGAATTGATTAATAACCATACAAATAAGAAACAAAAAATAAATTTTAAGTACTTATTGGTAGTCATTCTCGTCATCTTCTGCATTTAGATTTATCTGCCCTAAATTAAGCATACTTCCCATTAGATCTTTAAATTCAATTCGTCCTTCTAAGGTTTTCTTACTAATCATTGAAAAAGAAGATAAGCCATGAAGTACAAATTCCATCAAAAGCGCTGATTCATTTTCATTTGCATGCGGATAGTGTTTTTTTACAAACCCATATAACCCATCCACTTGATATATTGCTGCAATTTTATCATCATCTTTCATATCGAGTAAAAGATCCAAATGGTTTCCTCCATCAAACCAACGAATGATTGATTTATAAGGGTTCTCGATTTCTTTTTCATCAGGTGTTTTTTTTGCCGTAGTTCGTTTCTTTTTTATCTGATCAGGATTAGGAAAATACTGGACGAACTGAGATCGGATAGATTTATCGAGTAGTTGAACTGCAACTTGATAGGGGCCCTCCTGCTCTCCTTCATAAACCAATTCAATTTTACCAGTAATTGCAGGAATGATTCCTTGCAAATCACTCACCCAAACTTGAGTATGGGTTTCGTTATGTATGATGGCTCTTCGCTCTGCGCTGCTTACTGCATTTTCGTAAGCTGCTATCGTCAATCTGGCACTCACCCCACTCTTCTTGTCAACATACTCATTATTTCTTGCTTCAAATGCGATCTGCTCAACTAAACGTTTAATCAAATTGCTAATCGAAATTTTTTCTTTTTGAACATCTAATAATTCTGCTTCTTGTTCGGTTATTGCCAATGATGTTTCAATATCTTTTGGATAGTGTGTTAAAATCTGACTTTCGATCCGATCTTTTAATGGCGTTACGATACTTCCACGATTGGTATAATCCTCTGGGTTTGCGGTAAACACGAACATCATGTCCAAAGGCATTCTTAATTTAAATCCACGAATCTGAATATCGCCTTCTTGTAAAATATTAAATAGCGCTACCTGAATTCTTGCTTGTAAATCAGGCAACTCGTTGATCACGAAAATCCCCCTGTTACTTCTTGGAATAATACCATAATGAATTACTTCTTCATCAGCAAAGCTCAATCTCAAATTAGCCGCTTTAATTGGATCCACATCGCCGATTAAATCTGCCACACTTACATCAGGCGTTGCCAATTTTTCGCCGTAACGTTCTGCCCTATTCACCCAATGAATCGGCGTCTCATCACCTAATGCAGTAATTTGATCTCGGGCATATTTACTAAGTGGTTTTAATGGATCATCATTTACCTCACTACCTGCAATTATTGGTATATACTCATCCAAGAGATCTACCATTTGACGAGCCATTCTTGTCTTTGCTTGTCCGCGCAATCCTAAGAATAAAATATTATGCCTACTCAACAATGCACGCTCCGTATCCGGGATAACGGTATCATCATAACCCATAATACCAATAAATGGATTTTCTTTATTTTGCATTTTTAAAATCAGGTTATCTCTGATTTCTTCCTTCACCGTTTTCGATTTGTATCCGCTCTTAATTAACTGTCCGAGGGTTAGTATATTTTCTTTATTCATTTGATGTTCTGATCAATAATATTTAATAAACAGTTTTTCTTTTACCATTTTCAAAGTCCTTAAAAATAAATGCCCCTAATTTGTCGAGCGAAGCAAAATAGGCTTTACCGTGATTTGTTTCAGTGAATTCTTGTACAAAATTTTGCAGATACGGATCAGACGCGATCATGAAAGTGGTAATAGGAATTTTAAGTTTCTTACATTGTGCAGCCAAATTGATACACCTGTTTACTACTTTCCGATCTAATCCAAAACTATTCTTGTAATATTTTTTTCCAATTTTTAAGCAGGTAGGTTTACCATCAGTGATCATAAAAATCTGCTTATTAGAGTTTTTCCTTTTACGAAGCAAATCCATTGCAAGCTCAATTCCTGCAACAGTATTAGTATGATAAGGGCCTACTTGTAAATAAGGAAGATCTTTGATTTCAATGCTCCAGGCATCGTTTCCGAAAACAACAATATCTAATGTGTCTTTAGGATATTTTGTTGTGATGAGTTCGCTCAGAGCCATGGCTACTTTTTTAGCAGGCGTAATTCTATCTTCTCCATAAAGAATCATCGAATGAGAAATATCAATCATCAACACTGTAGAAGTCTGCGTTTTAAAATCGCTTTCACGAATTTGCAGATCATCTTCTTGCATCTTAAAATTTTCTACACCATGATTGATCTGCGCATTACGGATACTTTCTGTAAAGTCGATCTGCTCTAACGTATCCCCAAACTGAAATGGGCGTATCTCGGAATTTAATTCATCGCCCTGTCCTTGTTTGAAAGTTTGGTGATTTCCTTGTTTTGATTTTTTAAGTTTACCGAAAATCTCTTCTAAACTTTTCTTACGAATGGTTTGTTCAGATTTACTGGTTATTTTGAAGCTTCCATCCTGAGGATTTTCTTTTAGATAATCGTTATTTTTCAAATCTTCAATAAAATCGCCCATCCCATACTCAGAATCAGTTAGCTTATACTGCCTGTCGAGTTCATTCAGCCACGAAAGGGCCTCTGTAGCATCCCCATTAGTGTAGGTAAGCAACTGCGTAAAAACATCGAGCAATTGCTCGAATTTCGACTTGGCTCCTTCATTTGGATTGAATTGTATAAATCGGTGTCCCCGCATATTTAAAAATAATAAATGATCTTAACTTATGTATTAACAGCTAAGCTTTGAATTAGTTCTAAAAAAAAGCCGGGTAAATTTCCCGGCTTCTATTTACAAAAATTACTTTTTGCCGCTGTCGACTGCTGGGTGATCCGAGTCGGCCATCATTTTTCCGGGGATCTGAATCCTAGGATTATACATAGTTTCTATTTGATCCATTCCTTTCACTAGATTTTCGGCCATCCTTTTTTCATCCGACATCTGTTCTGCCTTATCGCCGGTTAACGCGTTACAGAATTTAATTTGTTGTTGCAAATCCTTTTTCACAGATGCTGAAACTTTATTGGCTAGCACTGTATCTCCTGCCATCAAACAGGCTTCTAAGAATAATAAAGAGTTCCTGTTATGCTGGTTCCCGCGGCTTACCATCCCATAAGGGAAGTTTTCTTGTAGCATCATTTTGTCGACCAAATCCAATACTTTAATAGCTTCTGGTTTTCTATTTTTTGCAGCTAAATCGATAGCTAATTCGGCGTAAGCATTTCTAATGGTATTTAAATGACGACGATTTTCTTCATCGTAATAAACCCCTTTTAAATTCGCATTACCAAACGCAAAAGTATTGAGTGATTTACTTAGCATCCAGTCTGTATTAACACTACTATTAGGTACAGGCACCAGTCTAAAGCTCAAACCATCTCTACGCAAAAACTGATCGAATCCGAGTTTTAAATCTGCAGAAGTAAAATAAATAGGTCGCTGCCACTTGTTAGCGGCAATGATATTTAATACTGCAAGGTCGTTCTTCATCAAAGAAGATTTCGGCACTTCAAAACGCAGTACACTCATTACACTATCTGAAGCATTAACTACTTTATTTTTCAATAAAAGTGCTTTATCAACTGGCACTGCAAACTTGCGAACCGGGAAACTATTCAATGGCTCTGAACCACGTGTATTATCCAACTTATCAGCATCATCACTTCCTACATAATTCTTCATGACATCATATAAGTCGTAATAACGATCTTCAGGAATATTGGGTCTTGGGCTGTATACCACGTAATCACGTTTACCAGCTTCGATCTGATCGGGTCTCCAGATCACATCAATCGAATCGCTCTGATTAACTTTATAACGCAATTCATTAATATACCAGTCGATGCCTAATAAGCTATAATTAATGACTCTTATATCTGGACGGATTCCTTCTACTTCCTGAGCATACCACAATGGGTAAGTATCATTATCACCAAAGGTTATGAGCACAGCATTTGGAGCACAGCTTTCAAGATAGTCTATGGCGAGATCCCGTGCCAG
>JAYUFN010000280.1:0-1438 GCA_043738705.1 Bacteroidota bacterium | reverse complement strand
CCTGATTAGGATGCAGAATACGACAACTGATTGTTTAATATGATTTTAAACAATTTAGTTTCACAATTGCTTCGTATAAATTATCCAGATCTGTTTGGTCATTGAAGCCTTGAATCGAATAGCGTAGATAATGATTGCCTTCGTGCGTTGTTATCGGAACTTGTATCTTAAACTGTTGATATAATATGTTATGTACTTTCTCGGGCGAAACAATCTTTAAAGGGATTGCGAACATCTGCGCAATAAAATCATCGTTGATCGGGCTATTCGCTTTTGTTCCCAACAACTCACAAAAACGTTCCCCATTATTTTGCGAGATCTCTTTACATTTCTTAGCCACTTCTCTCCAACAAAATTGTTGCATAAATTGAATGGCTGCAGGAATAGTAAGAAAAGCTGCATAATCTCTTGTGCCTTGTAATTGGTGGTTGTCTAAGAATCTTGAATGAGAGGGCTTGGGTGTATTGAATCCCCAACTGATTACCAAAGGATCGAATAAATCCTGCAAACTTTTTCTTACATACAAAAATGATGATCCTTTAGGCGTTAACATCCATTTATGACATGCACCCGTATAAATATCTACTCCAAAACTATTTAAATCAAGATCAATCTGACCAGGAGCATGTGCCCCATCTACATAAATGATGATCCCTCTTTGATTGGCAATAGCACAAATTTCTTCAACTGGTAAACGCAATCCTGTTGAACTAGTGATATGACTTAAGAAAATTAATTTGGTCTTTTCTGTAATTCCAGTTGTGAATTGTGCAATGAAATCTTCTTTACTTTCTAAAGGGAAACGAGTTTGTATCTTCTTATAAGTGGCACCTTTTTGCTCACAATAATATTTCCAAGTTTTATCGCAAGGCCCATATTCAAGATTTGTTGTAAGCACTTCATCACCTGCACCAATCTTCAAACTCTTTGCAATGATATTTACTGCATAAGATGGATTAGTAACATAAACGATATCATCTGCCGAACAATTTAGATAAGCTCCAAGTGCTTCCCGCGATGCCTTCAAATAGGCAGGGCCAGTTTCATTTACAAAAACAGTTGGCTCCGTTTCCAACTCCAGTTGAAATTGCTGATACGCTTCGAATATCGGCTTGGGGCATGCACCATAAGCTCCAAAATTGAGGTAGGTTATCTCTTTTTTAAGCAAAAATTGTTCTTTAAGTTGTTGTACATGCATAAATAATATCCCTATTTAAATTTTTGAATGTTCAATTTACTTCTTCAAGAAATCGCCTTTTACCCGCAGCCCCTGCTCATCGTCCACCACTTTTTTCATGAGCTTTTTTAAACCGATCGGTAATTGTTCTCTTTCTAATTCGGTTAATACACGTACAATTTCATGAAACTCATCTTCATCATCATAATATCCTAAGTAAAGATCAAACACTTCTTTCAGGTGCAATCGCAGAGAGATCTC
>JAYUFN010000279.1:0-4211 GCA_043738705.1 Bacteroidota bacterium | reverse complement strand
AGTGCATTAATTAGGAAAAGGATCATCCTTGCAATTGAGAGTTTATCCAAAGTAAATAGTTCGGGAATACATGATGTAATTTTGTTTACTCCAGTGGGAGAATACCATGAAATCCCACTCCTATTTATGCAATATTTATTTAAAATAAATGGGATTAAAACTACTTATTTAGGCTCAAACATTTCTCAAGAAGAAATCGCGTATTGTTTAACAAAAAGGAAGATCACTCATTTATATTTTCACAGCATTACTAATTTAACTGGTAAAACGTTTGATGAATTAATTGATTCCTACAAAAATAATTTTCCATTACAAACTCTTGTAGTATCTGGAATTAAGGCTGTGCGAATAACAGTTAATATGCCCAAGTTGGTTATTTTAAAAACTCAGGATGAGATGATTTTGTTTCCACAAAAACTATCTAAGAGCCAGGAAGCACATAACTATTAATATCGGCCTCTGTAATTGTTTTCCCCGATAAAATTACCAATCGCTCCACTACATTTCTCAATTCACGAATATTACCCGTCCAGCTATGCTTTTGCAAAGCCTCGATTGCTTTTTTATCGATCGCTTTTATTGATTGTCCATACTCAGCGGCAATATCAATCAAAAATTTCTCAACTAGCAGTGGGATGTCATCTACACGCTGATTCAAAGAAGGAACGTGTATTAAAATAACACCCAATCTATGATAGAGGTCCAACCTGAAATTTTTTTGTTCTACTTCTTTTAATAAATCTTTGTTCGTTGCTGCCACTACCCGAACATCTACATTGATTTCTTTGTCGCCCCCTACCCTCATTATTTTGGACTCTTGTAAAGCCCTTAAAACCTTTGCTTGAGCAGATAAGCTCATATCTCCAATCTCATCTAAAAAAAGGGTTCCTCCATGGGCCTGTTCAAATTTACCGATACGTTGTTTAATGGCTGAAGTAAAAGAACCTTTTTCGTGTCCAAATAATTCACTTTCGATTAACTCGCCTGGAATTGCGGCACAGTTAACTTCGATCAATGGGGCAGCAGAGCGATTGCTTTTTTCATGAAGCCATCTTGCAACCAATTCCTTACCAGTGCCATTATCGCCAGTAATCAAAACGCGTGCATCCGTTGCTGCAACTTTTTCGATGGTTTCTTTTATTTTTTGAATGGAGTCACTGTTTCCAATCATCTCCTGCACTTTAGAAACCTTTCTCTTTAACGTTTTAGTTTCTTTTACTAATAAATTTTTATCCAATGCATTTCTGATAGTAATTAGTAATCTATTCAAATCAGGTGGTTTAGCGATATAGTCGAAAGCACCTTTTTTAACAGCATCAACAGCCGTTTCTATATTGCCGTGACCACTAATCATAATCACTGGTATCTCTGAATTTATCTGAGTAACACTGTCTAAAAATTCAAGGCCATCAAGTTTGGGCATTTTTATATCACACAATACTAGGTCGTAAGTGTTACTGGAAAATTTTCTCAATCCTTCTTCTCCATCCGAAGCTTCGTCTACTTTAAAACCTTCATTAGTTAAAATATCTTTTAACACATTTCGGATAGAACGCTCGTCGTCAATGATTAATATTTGAGCCATAGTATTTTTTATTGAGCAATGCTAAGATAGTCAATGCCATCACCTAATTAATTTAAATCGAATACCAGCAAAAAAATTCCTCTCTGCTGCCGGATTATAAAACCTTTTCCCAGCTGCATTAATATCATTTCCTAAGCTGTAATGTTGATTCATCAGGTTGTCTATTCCTGCAAAAAAACGAGTATCGTGATTGCGTTTATTGAATAAATAATCGAATTTCAATTGTACTAATTGATAAGGATCAGCAAAAGTATCATTTGCATCAGTAAGTGGAATAGTGCTAACTGCATTGATACTACCGTGTAATATAATATTTTTAAATAGGCCCAAATCTAACCCCGTAACAAATGTTTTCTGAGGAACACCTGTCAAAGCATTTCCCGTATAGTTCACAGTTCCTTGTTGGTAGTTTATAAAATGATATGGTTGATAACTGATGGATGTCCATATAAATAAAGATGATATCGCATTGAAGCTATTTTTAATTAACTGAAGCTTTCCACTAAACTCAACGCCCTGCTGTAATGTAGTTCCAGCGTTTATAAAAAATTCTGCTCCACTTGCATTCGTTCTTTTAACTATTGCTTCCTGTAACTGAAAATGATAATAAGCTAGATCAAACTGAAATTTATTTTGGAACAGAAATCCTTTCAATCCCATTTCGAAGTTCCATCCTTTTTCTGGTGCAAGGTCTCCATAATAATTTCCGTCAGAAGGTCGCACTTCTGCCAGAGATGGTGGGGAAAACCCAAATGCTATTATTGAATAAGCAGCCACTTGTTTATTCAAATCATACAAAATAGAAAAACGTGGTGCAGGAACTAGTTGAGTAGTTTTATTCTGGCGGGTTGCATGTGGATCCGAAATTCTTTGAAATAATAATTGCTGCTGATTAAAACTGATTCCTGCATTCAAGTGCCACTTATTGATAAAAGTTTTCTGTAATTGCGTATATACTGTCCACTGATTTGCAAAAACATTATCGTTAAATTGCAAGGTATCAGGGATTCCTTTACGATTTCCATAGTCTGTAATTATAGAGTGATTATATAACCATTCGATTCCAGAGATCCAGTGTATACTATTTTGAGTTGGCTTAAATGACCATTGAATACCCATTCCGGTATTCGTTTCATTTCTGAATTCATAGTTGGTAATAAATGGGTTTTCAAATCTGGTATTATTGATCGAAATAAATGATTTAATATAAGATCCTTTACCAAGTTTCCAATTATCTTCAATGCCCATAAAAAAAGTTTTATTATAGATTGCAGTTTTCTGTTGTACAGCACCTGGCAAAGTAGCAGTAGGTTGTCGTGCCAGCTTAGGATTTGATTGCATCTGCGCAAATGTAATACCCCCCGGAGTTTCATAATTAAGATCGGTATACCAGCTTAACAATTTTAGTTGATGCTGGTTAATTAATAAAGCAGCTTCGTATTGTAGATTTGCTTTGTGTAGGGCCGATTGCTCTCGATAGCCTTCTGATTTCAAATAGGCTTGCTTTAATGAACTACTGAAATTTTTATTTTTATACTTCCATTCAATATTTTCTTGCATTAAACCAGAAGAGCCAGTTTGGAAACCTATTGAAAATTCTTGCTGTTGTTTCTCTTCAAAGGGAAGGCTAGATTTTAATAAAATTACGCCTCCAGTTCCCGCTCCATAAACACTTGCTGCTGGCCCTTTCACAACTTCGGCAGAACTAATTTGCTGCACATCAACTAGATTTAAATAGCTATTTCCTGTTGCATCTGAAAGCGGCAAGTCATTCCAATATATTTTTACATTTCTTACCCCAAATGGAGATCTAAGCAAACTACCTCGGATAGACAACCGATAACTTCCGGGTGAACGTTCTTCCATTCGCAGTCCGCTAATTGTATTGAATGTTGGCACGAGTGATAAAGGAGCAAAAGTTAAAATTTGTTTTTGGTCGATTAAAGCAATGGATACTGCTGCCTCCTTCCATTTCACATGATTGCTAAAAGCTTCAACCATTACTGGATTAAGGCTATCAGAAATCGATATTTTAACGGAATCTTTTTGAGCATAGGATTTGCCTATTACCAATAAATTAATTAGGATAAACAAAAGGTACTTCACTTATTAAAATTAAGAATCCCGAAGCGCTTATTATATAATATGCTTCGGGATTAGTTTATTAGCCAGCTAATAACTAGCATTATTTTTTTTGATCCATCATTTCCTTCACCAGTTTCACGGTTCTGCTAATATCTGGTATGGCAAGAGCCGCAAGATTAGGTGCATAGTGCATTGGTGCATCTGCGCTGGTAATTCTACGAATTGGAGCGTCTAAATAATCAAAAGCTTCTTTCTGGATACGATAAGTAATTTCAGAAGATATAGATGCAAAGGGCCATTGTTCTTCAATGATCAGTAAACGATTGGTTTTTTTAACACTCACAACAATAGTTTCCCAATCAAGCGGACGAATTGTTCTTAAATCAATTACTTCAGCATTTATGCCTTCTTTTTCCAATTCAGCGGCAGCGCCTAATGCCACTTTCATCATTTTGTTATACGAAACTATTGTAATGTCTCTACCTTGTTTTTTAACATCTGCCTTACCTAAAGGAATATAATATTCTTCATCTGGCACATC
>JAYUFN010000278.1:0-11635 GCA_043738705.1 Bacteroidota bacterium | reverse complement strand
CGGAGCTTGAGATACAAGCCATTTTCGAAAAACTAATTGGGCAAAAAATTTTGAATGATGCAGAGCAACTAAAATTTAAATCGGCTATGCTCATTCATTTTGCTGAATGGGATCATGAAAAGGGATGGGTGCAACAGTTTCATTTGGGAGCTTTACGAAATAATAATGAACGAATGTTGAAAAGGGTAGGGCCAGATACTGGTTGGGATTCGATTGGAGATTTTTCTCAAGCAAAATCGCTTGCAAAGTTTTTGAGCAAACTAGATGCTGAAAATAAGTTAGCCAAAACCATACTGTATAATCTTAATCCAGCAGATACTGAAATATTTGCAACGATGTCGGGCAACTTCAACGATGGCTCGATTGTGGGCAAAATTCAATATGGATCGGCATGGTGGTTTCTAGACCAAAAAGATGGGATGGTAAAACAAATCAATGCCATATCCAATATGGGATTATTGAGCAAATTTGTAGGTATGCTAACAGATTCGAGAAGTTTTTTATCGTTTCCACGACACGAATATTTTCGCCGAATACTTTGTAATTTATTTGGTAAGGAAATCGAAAACGGAGAATTGCCTAACGAAAAAGAATGGGTTGGGAAAATTATACAGGATATCAGTTATCAAAATGCAAGAAACTATTTTGGCTGGCAAAAAATTACACCAGATATAGTTTAATATTTTTAAAAGTTTATTGATGCAAAAGATACTTTGTTTTGGAGAGCTTTTATTGCGTATTTCACCTGCAGCAACGGATGCCACACAGGATCCTTTTTCAATGTATATGGGAGGTGCTGAAGCAAATGTAGCAAGGGCTTTAGCGAGCTGGGGTATTAATATAAATTATTGTTCTGCATTGCCAGATAACTTTATGGCAGCCCGATTAATTCAATTTCTGAATAGGGAGGGTGTTGGCACTGATAAAATGATATTGGGGGGAGATAGAATTGGGGTTTACTATTTGGATCAAGGAGCAGATCTAAAAGGTGCAGTAATATACGATCGGGCAGATTCTGCATTTGCAAAATTAGAACCAGGTAAAATTGATTGGGATAAAGTGTTTGAAGGAATTGGGTGGTTTAATTTTTCGGCTATTACACCAGCAATTAATCAAAACCTCGCTGATATTTGTTTGGATGCGGTGAAAGCAGCTACCCGAAAAAATATTGTTATTTCAGTTGATTTGAATTATCGCGCAAGGCTATGGAAATATGGGAAAGATCCAGTGAGTATTATGAAAAAAATAGTACCCTATTGTAATTTGGTGATGGGTAATATATGGAGTGCGAATACTTTATTGGGAATTGGGATCGATGAAGATATTCATGCAAAACAATCAAAACAAACTTATATAGATCAAGCAATTGCTGTATCAAAAGAAATTATTTCTCTGTATCCTGCTTGCAGAACCGTGGCAAATACATTTCGGTTTGATACCGCAGAGAAACAAATTTTGTATTACACTTCTTTATACCACGATAGAAAAAATTATCTGTCACCACAATTCAAAATCGATCAGATTGTAGACCGAAGTGGAAGTGGAGATTGTTTTATGGCTGGGCTTATTTATGGACTATTGAAAAATCACGACCCGCAAGGCCTGCTCAACTTTGCTACTGCTGCTGCTATTGGTAAACTAAAGGAAAATGGTGATGGAACGAGGCAAACTGTAGCTAGTGTAAAAAGCTTATTAATGAAATATACTAGCCATCTTTAAATCTTTACTTTAAACACTAGCTTGCGGATTCTTCCATCAGATATCATTGGTGCATGCACATCCTCTGGATATAAAATAACAAACTGATTTTCCTTTAATGTAAAGAACATATCGGGACTGTCGTTAAAAAACAAAACATCTTTTTCAGAACTATATATTCCCCTTGGTAACAGACATTCGTTTCGAGGTTTCCATCCAAAGCACTCCTTACCGGATATACAGAATTGGATATCGATATGTTGATTATGACACTCGAATTCGGAGGTCGATGCTGATTTTGAAACGCCATTTTCATCTGCAACAATAACCCTCAAATTTTTTCCATCAATTTCATGATGGCCAGTTGGGATCCTATTTAAATCAGTATTATTGATGAAAGAAAAAGCTTTCTCAAAGAATGGATTTAATTGTAAATATTTCGAAGCATTTTTTAGGTGATCTATAATCATAATTAATTTTTAAATCTTTGATGAAGATAACAAACACAAACGAATGCGAATTCTTTCTGAAAACTAACCTTTAATTTATTTTTTCTTACTAATTATAGAGTAACTTTAAATATAACAGATTAATAAATAAATGCCTTATGGAAACGACAACCCAGATTCTCGATCTTATCTCAAGGCAAGGTTTTTTGCCCCTTTATTTTTACGAGGAAATGGAAGTTAGCATCGCAGTAATGAGAACCTTATATGAGTCTGGTGTACGGGTTTTAGAATATACCAATCGGGGTAAAACTGCACTCACAAATTTTACTGCAATGAAAAAAATAGGTGATACTGAATTACCTGGAATGATGCTTGGAGTTGGCACGATTAAAAATGCGGTGACCGCTCAAAAATTTATAGAAGCAGGGGCCGATTTTTTGATTTCTCCCGGACTTGTTGAATCAGTTGCGGAGGTTGCAAATTTGCATAACATGCTATGGGTACCCGGTTGTATGACGCCTACTGAAATAATTCAGGCAGAAAATATGGGAGCCCGCCTTATTAAGCTATTTCCCGGTAATTTATTAGGCCCCTCTTTTGTGGCTTCAATCAAAGATATTTTTCCTGATATCCACTTTATGCCAACAGGCGGTGTTTCTATCGAAAAAGATAATATAGAACAATGGTTTAAAGCGGGGGTTGATGCGGTAGGTATGGGCAGTCAGTTGATTAGTAAAAAATTACTTGATACAAAAGATTATGCAACTATTGGGAGGGAGACAAAAAAAGTATTCTCAATTATTCAAGCAATTAAACAATAATACATGTCGCAAGTAGATATTGGAAAATACCGTTGGACCATTTGCTCTCTGATATTTTTTGCCACAACTATTAATTACCTCGATAGGGCTGTGATTAGCTTGTTGAAATCGAGTTTAACAATTGAGTTTAAATGGGACGATGGTGATTATGCTAATATCGAAATAGCTTTTAAAGTATCTTATGCATTAGGGATGCTTGGCGCAGGGAGACTGATTGATAAATTAGGAACCAAGATCGGATATTTACTTTCCACTATGATGTGGAGCATTGCAGCAGTATCTCATGCCTTTGCTAGTAGTAGTTTCGGCTTCGGTATAGCAAGGTCTGCATTGGGTATTACAGAGGCTGGTAACTTTCCTGCTGCGATCAAAGCCGTAGCAGAGTGGTTTCCGAAAAAAGAGCGAGCACTTGCTACGGGCATATTCAATTCAGGAACAAATGTGGGAGCTATCATTGCACCGCTCACGGTTCCTTGGATCAATGTTCATTGGGGATGGCAATGGGCTTTTATCTTAACTGGATCTTTGGGATTTATTTGGTTATTTTTTTGGTGGATATTATATGAAGTGCCTGCAAAACATAAATTACTTTCTAAGAATGAGTTTGAATATATACATAGCGATGATTTTCAGAATGAAGTAAATCAAAATGTTTCAGCACAAACTATTTCCTGGATTAGGTTAATGGGTTATCGACAAACATGGGCAGTAGTGGTTGGGAAATTTTTAACCGACCCCATCTGGTGGTTTTATCTTTTTTGGCTCCCCGATTTTTTAGAAAGTGAATATCATTTAAAAGGGATGGCCATTGGGTTGCCGGTTGCGATGGTTTATACTTTGTCGACTTTAGGAAGTATTGGAGGAGGCTGGCTCCCAATGCAATTAATAAAACTTAATTGGCCTTTATTTAGCGCAAGAAAAACTTCCATGCTCATTTATGCATTTTGTGTATTGCCAATTGTGTTTGCGCAAATACTCGGCAGTTTAAATATGTGGTTTGCTGTTCTAGTAATTGGTTTTGCAGCTGCTGCACATCAGGCATGGAGTGCAAATATGTATACCGTTGTTTCGGATAGGTTTCCGAAGTATATGGTAGGATCAGTGATTGGAATTGCTGGAATGTTTGGAGCAATAGGCGGAATATTCCTATCGCTCTTTGTACAGAAAAATTTATTTGTGCACTACCGTGCTATTCATCAAATCGAAACAGCTTATTATATCATGTTCTTTCTAAGTGGAACTGCTTATTTACTTGCTTGGGGAATTATGCAAATACTTTTAAGAAAAAGAGCAGAAGTGGTTTTTAGTTAAATATTTTTATTTCTGAATACTTTGCAATGAAAAAAAAATACTTTTTGTTTCTCATGTTTTTAATTGTGGCATTTGTAAATAAAGCGCAGATCAACTCCAACCTACTCAAGAAAATTATTGTCAAGAAAGATAAATCCGAACAGAAAATAAATATCAGTATCGATGGTAATTTGTTTACTTCATTCTGTTTTCCGGATAGCCTTGAAAAGCCATTTCTTTTTCCGATCATAGCTTCAAATGGAGCTACCATTACCAGAGGATTTCCATTGGTACCCCGCAACAATGAACCTGTGGATCATCCACATCATATTGGATTGTGGATGAATTATGAAAGCGTGAATGGATTAGACTTTTGGAATAATTCTTATGCCATCGCCCCAGAAAATAAAAGCAAATACGGTTGGATTAGGACAAGAAAAATTTCAAATCTACAAAATGGAAAACACGGGAGTTTTCAGTATGATGCAGATTGGATGAATCAGCAAAAACAGATTTTGATGCAAGAAACCACACAGTACTATTTTTCGGCAGATACTATATTCAGGATCATTGATCGGGTAACTACATTTACAGCAATGGTAAATATTGATTTGTCTGATTCGAAAGATGGATTACTTGGACTCAGGGTTGCACATGAATTGGAATTACCCATTTATGAAACAAAGTCCTATACCGACGCAAATGGAATTAAAACGATTATCAAAGCAACTAAAGATAGTACCGTAACAGGAAACTATCTTACCAGCGAGGGAAAGGAAGCTGACGCTGCTTGGGGAACTCGTGGTGATTGGTGTATGTTATATGGAAAGTTAGGGACTGATTCGATTAGCATTGCAGTGATCGATCATCCTCAAAACCCAGGATATCCAACCTATTGGCACGCTCGTAATTATGGTTTGTTTGCTGCAAATCCGCTGGGGCAAAAAATATTTTCTAATGGTAAAAAAGCCCTCAATTTAAAGTTGGCGAAAGGAGAACAACTAACGTTCAGATACCGAATTATTATTGCAGCCAAGAAAAGTAGGATCACAAATTCCGAACTGGAAGAGCAGTTTAGGGAATTTGAAATGCTAAAATAATTTGATAGTAAGCGTCTGGGTTCTACATTTGTTCTCATGCATTTAAGTTTCACATACAATAAGCCAAAAGTAATACAGGCCTTGCGATATCATTTTATACAGAGCCCCGAGATTAGGATGCTGATAATATTGGTAAATGTGTTTGCCATCCTCGCTGCAGGATTATTCTACTTTAAAAAAATTCGTCCAGAACCTTTTTTACTGGGATCCGTAATTTGGATGTCGCTCATGGCTACTTTTTGGTATTTCTTGCCCAATAGTATTTATAATAAGTCTGCCACTTTTAAAGACAGTTTTATTATTTATTTTAATGCTGATGCAGTGGTATTAGAAAATGAAAGAGGAGAAGTTAGATGGGAATGGAGCAAGTTTAGCAAGTTTTTTGAAAGTCCGCATTTCTTTCATATTTATTTTGACTCAAAATCTTTTTTTATAGTACCTAAAGAAAATATGGACGAAGCGTTCAGGCATGAATTGAGAGGACTTTTAAATATAAAAGTGAAAGGATGAAATCAGCGAGAAGAAAGTGCGAGTTCCTTTATAAATCCTTGACCATTTCGTAATGGGGGATCAACACTTCTATGAATTCCGAACCTTCTATTGAATATCCAAGCTTCTCATAAAAACCGATGGCTGTTTTACGGGCGTGCATATTCAATCTTTGGTATCCACGGTCTCTTGCAATGTTTTCAGCAAAGTGCATAATTGTTCTGCCAATACCCTTTCCTTGAAGCCCCGATAACACAGCCATTTGTCTTAAACGAACAGTTTTTGAGTCCTCTTTTGTTAGAATGCAACAACCTTCGATCTTTTCTTCGTCAAAAAATCCGATGAGAATATCGTTTTTTTCAGACTCAAGGTCTTCTTTTGAAAAACCTAATCCCAATGGTTTCCTGAGTACAGAGAATCTCAAATCTACCATTTGGCGGTGCTGGAATGAGCCATGATCAATGATTTGTAGTGGCATAGGCGTTAGTCGAGAATTACAAGATAGGAATCATTTTATATCTAAAAACAGGAAAATAAGAAACAACTAACAAAAGTTAGTTAAAGCTTGTCAAAACAAAAATGGTATAAAAGATGGCGGTTTTGCTAAAAAGTATATTTTTGCGCCTGTAACAAAAACTTTTTACAATGTCAGACATCGCAACAAGAGTAAAGAAAATCATAGTTGACAAGTTAGGCGTAGACGAAGCAGAGGTAACCAACGAAGCTTCTTTTACCAATGATCTAGGTGCCGATTCTTTGGATACCGTAGAGTTGATTATGGAGTTCGAAAAAGAATTTAATATCTCTATTCCTGATGAGCAAGCCGAAACCATCACAACTGTTGGACAGGCTGTAGCTTACCTGGAAGAGCACGCCAAGTAAGATCTCCCTTTCGATAGGAATAATTTAATCCGCTTTTCTTTGGCAAAGCCTGGAAAAGCGGATTATCACCTCAAACAGGCAAGGATATGCAATTAAAAAGAGTAGTAGTTACCGGCATTGGAGCCCTCACGCCTTTAGGGAATAACCTAGACACTTATTGGTCTAATTTATTAAACGGGGTTTCCGGAGCAGATAATATTACTTTATTTGATGCTACTAAGTTTAAAACAAGATTCGCTTGTGAAGTGAAAGGTTTTGATCCTACCAATTTTATGGAGAGGAAAGAAGCTAGAAAATTAGACCGATTTGCCCAGCTGGCATTGGTTGCCAGTGATATGGCAGTGGTAGATGCAGGCATCAGTAAAGAAAATGTAGATGTTGATCGTGTTGGGGTGATTTTCGCAAGTGGTATTGGTGGATTAATTACTTTTCAAGAAGAAGTTATCAACTTTGCCAAAGGCGATGGTACCCCTCGATTCAACCCCTTCTTTATTCCAAAAATGATTCTGGATATTGCGGCAGGACAAATTTCTATGCGTCACGGTTTTCGCGGACCCAATTTTGCCGTTGTGAGTGCTTGCGCTTCGAGCACAAATGGGATCATCACAGCATGCGATAATATACGTCTTGGTAAAGCTGATATTATTATTAGTGGTGGTTCTGAAGCGGTAATTAGTGAAGCAGGTGTTGGAGGATTTAACGCCATGAAAGCCATGAGCGAACGCAATGATGATCCTAAAACAGCGAGTCGTCCTTACGATAAAGATCGGGATGGTTTTGTGATGGGGGAAGCCGCAGGTGTTTTAGTTCTCGAAGAATATGAACACGCAATAAAACGTGGCGCAAAAATATATTGCGAAATAGCGGGTGGTGGCGCAACTGCAGATGCCTATCATTTAACTGCCCCACATCCTCAAGGTCTTGGTGCAAGAAATGTAATGATCGCAGCTTTGAAAGATGCTGGCATGCGAGCCGACGAAATCGATTACATCAATGTTCACGGAACCTCAACCCCATTGGGCGATGGCGCTGAAGCCAAAGCAATTACTGAAGTATTTGGTGAGCATGCTTATAATCTCAATATCAGCGGTACTAAATCAATGACCGGTCACTGCCTTGGTGCTGCCGGAGTTATTGAAGCAATTGCTTGTATCCAAAGTGTGATTCACGACATAATACCTCCTACTATTAATCACTTTACTGACGATCCTTCGCTGGATCCAAAACTAAATTTTACTTTCAACAAGCCTCAAAAAAGATTAGTTCGAGCGGCTTTGAGTAATACTTTTGGATTTGGTGGACACAATGCCTGTGTGATTGTAAAAAAATATGTAGCTTAGGCTCGTGCAATTCTTCAAAAAATTATTAAAAAAGTCAGCCGACCCTTCTTTTGAAAATCAATTAATTAATGTCTTGGGTGTTAAGCCCGGTAAGATTTTATTATACCGAACTGCCCTAAGTCATCGTTCAGTTAAAGAAACTGCCGATGAGAATAATGAGCGACTCGAATACCTTGGTGATGCAGTATTAAGTGCAATTGTTGCTGATTATCTTTTTAAGCGCTATCCTTATAAAGGCGAAGGGTTTTTGACAGAGATGCGGAGTAAAATGGTAAATAGGCAACAACTCAATGATATTGCCCTTAAAATGGGACTTAAAAAATTAACCTTCTATAATAAATTCGATAATTCTTTAAAAGGGAGTCAGATATTCGGTAACACGCTGGAAGCCTTAGTGGGCGCGGTTTATCTAGATAAAGGATACCCTAAAACATATAACTGGGTATTAAAGCAGATTGTGATACCGCATATGTTTGTAGACGATCTGGAACTTATCGACATCAATTTAAAAAATAAACTGATCGGGTGGGCTAACAAAAATGGAAAGACGCTTGCATTTGAATTGGCTCAGGAAAAAATGGAAGGAAGTAGAAGACTCTTTACTATTAATGCAGTTTTAGATGGAGAAATGCTCTCGCAAGGGAAAGGATACAATAAAAAAGATGCTAGTCAGGTAGCTGCGCAACTGGCAGTTGAAAAACTAGGTCTGTAATGGATGGAGACCAATTTAATTTTCAGTTGAAAAAAAATAATACTTTTGTTACCCTGTTTTATAATAGGATTGGTTGCCCTGTTTTTCTTTAGTTGCAATGTGTAGAAGGATATTAATCATTAGTAATTTCCTGACATAATTCAATCAAAACGCTGTTAGTAGATTTAGGATGTAAAAAGCAAACCAATTTATTGTCTGCCCCTTTTTTTGGTGCTTCCTGCAATAAAATAAAGCCTTCCTTTTGTAAACGTTGCATTTCAGCCACAATATCATCTACCGCAAATGCAAGATGATGGATGCCTTCTCCCTTTTTTTCGATGAATTTTTCAATCACTCCACCTGCAGTAATATTGGCTACCAACTCAATTTTACTTTCTCCCTTCTGGAAAAAAGCGGTAATAACTTGCTCACTTTCAACCGTCTCTGTTTTGTAGCATGGGCTATTTAAAAGAGCTTCAAATAAAGGGATAGATTCATTGAGATTTTTTACTGCGATGCCTATATGTTCAAGTTTTACCATATCCGAAAGGTTAAGAATGTTTGCTTTACGAAAAGAGGAAAATCATGGTGTGCATGCTTTCCGTGTCCAAATTTATAGAACCTATTGCAGTACTTTTGCGTTAACAGTTAGATTAAACAATTTAGATTATGTTGAAGTTACCGATATACCTTGATAACAACGCCACTACTCAGATGGATCCACGTGTTCTGGAAACAATGCTGCCTTATTTTACAGAACATTTTGGAAATGCGGCTAGTCGTAATCATCCATTTGGTTGGGAAGCAGAAGAGGCTGTTGATTATGCTCGCGAACAAGTTGCTCAATTAATCGGCGCGGATCCTAAAGAAATCATCTTTACTTCTGGTGCAACAGAGGGAGACAATTTGGGTATCAAAGGAGTATTTGAAATGTATGCCAGCAAAGGTAATCATATCATCACTTGCACCACTGAACACAAAGCAGTTTTAGATGCTTGTAAACATATTGAGCGTTTGGGCGGCGAAGTAACTTATTTAGAAGTTGCTGCAAATGGTTTGATCGATCCTAAAGAATTGGAAGCTGCAATAAAGCCCAATACTATTTTGATCGCTATCATGTATGCTAATAATGAGATTGGTGTAATACAGCCTGTAAAAGAAATTAGTACCATTGCTAAAAAACATGGTGTTTTATTTTTTTCTGATGCAGTACAAGCAGTAGGAAAAATTCCTGTTGATGTAAACAAAGATGGTATCGATATCATGGCTTTTACAGCGCATAAAATGTACGGACCAAAAGGTATCGGAGCATTATATGTTCGTCGTAAAAATCCACGTGTAAAAGTAACTGCACAAATGGACGGTGGCGGACATGAGAGAGGCATGCGTAGTGGCACTTTAAATGTACCAGGTATAGTAGGCTTTGGAAAAGCTTGTGAATTAGCTAGATTGGAAATGGCCGAAGACGCATCTCGTATTAGTGTGCTTCGCGATAAACTCGAACATGCCTTAATGCAATTAGAAGAAACCTATGTAAATGGAAGCCAGGAGCATCGTCTGCCACATGTTACGAATATCTCGTTTAAGTATGTAGAAGGAGAAGGATTGTTAATGGGCTTTAATAAGAATATTGCTCTTTCTTCCGGCTCTGCATGCACCTCTGCATCTCTTGAACCAAGTTATGTTTTAAAAGCACTAGGTCTTGGAGATGATTTGGCACATAGCTCATTGCGTTTTGGGTTAGGTCGTTTCACAACTGAAGATCAAATCGATTATACAATTAAAGCAATTAGCGAAACTGTACTGAAATTGAGAGAAATGAGTCCTTTATGGGAAATGTTCAAAGAAGGTGTTGATATCGACAAAATTGAATGGGCTCATCACTAAGAAATCAGGTTTAATTTCAATTAAAAATCACCCACAAATAAAAATACAATCATGGCATACTCAGAAAAAGTAATCGATCATTATAGCAATCCTAAGAATGTTGGCACTTTGGATAAAGCAAAAAAGAATGTTGGCACTGGATTGGTTGGCGCTCCAGAATGTGGTGATGTAATGCGTTTACAAATTGAAGTAGACGATGCAACAGGAGTTATCACCGATGCAAAATTCAAAACCTTTGGTTGCGGATCAGCTATTGCATCTTCATCATTAGCTACAGAATGGTTAAAGGGTAAAACTGTTGATCAGGCTGTTGCAATTGATAATATGGATTTAGTAGAAGAATTGAATTTACCCCCAGTAAAAATTCACTGCTCAGTATTAGCGGAAGATGCTATCAAAGCGGCTATCAACGACTATCGTACAAAAAATGGTTTAGAGCAGTTGGTATTTGAAGAAAAAATTCACTAATATTTTATGGCAGCAGTAGCAACAGAGAATAGTATATACGTAAGCGATAAAGCAAAGAAAAAAGTACAACAGCTCATGAAAGAAGCTGATGTTACTGGCGACGATTCCTACTTTTTAAGAGTTGGAGTTGTTGGTGGCGGTTGTTCGGGCTTAAGTTATAAATTGGATTTTGATAACGAAATCAAACCCATGGATCAGATATTTGAAGACAATGGGATCAAAGTAGTTACGGACCTCAAAAGCTTTTTGTACCTAGTAAATACAGAACTCGATTTTTCAGATGGATTGAATGGCAAGGGTTTTTATTTTAATAACCCCAATGCGAGTAGAAGCTGTGGATGCGGAGAAAGTTTTGCTGTGTAGCGCATCATGATTAAAACTAGTTATCGTGTAGTAATCTAAAAAAAACTATTATAGCAAAGAGGGGTTCACTTCTACATACTTAATTGATTCACCTTTATTTTCTGTTAAGAATGAATAAGTGATGTGCAAAATTCCATCTGCCGTTTCAATCAAGGAG
>JAYUFN010000277.1:0-4239 GCA_043738705.1 Bacteroidota bacterium | reverse complement strand
CAAATTCCATCCAGTTCTTTCCATGCGCATATACCCCTGCATCGGTTCCAAACGCAATTTTTACACCCGCTTTATACGCTCTTGCAAAAGTTGCTTGTATATAGTTACCTACCACCAATGCTTTTGCACGTACGATTTCAGGATAGTACCCGGGAATTTTTGCAGAGTCGGCTGATGATTTACCTGCGATAATGGTTGGCACTAAATAAGTACCATGCTGCTTCATTAGCTCCATTACTTCATCGGTCATATAAGTGCCATGCTCTATTGAATTAACGCCTGCAAGAACAGCACGTTTCATTCCTTCTGCGCCATGTGCATGAGCCGCTACTTTAAAACCGTAATCTTTAGCTGTGCTCACAATCATCCGAATTTCTTCTTCTGTAAACTGCGCACCACTTCCATCTTTCGCCATGCTTAAAACACCGCCTGTGGCTGTAATCTTGATTAAATCGGCACCCGTTTTATAACGCATCCGCACTGCTTTAGCACAATCAGCTAAACCATTTACAACCCCTTCATCAGGTCCGGGATCGCCCATCAAATCTTCTCTATAATTATTGGTAGGATCAGCATGACCACCCGTAGTAGCCAATGATTTCCCAGCAGTATAAATGCGTGGGCCAATTACTAATCCTTTATTAATTGCATTCCTTAATGAAATATTTACACCACTACCTCCTAAGTCGCGGAGTGTTGTAAATCCTGCCATAAAATCTTTTTGTGCTAATCCAATTGCAACATAAGCACGATCAGATTTATTTTTTGTGAATCCATCGATATATCTATTCGGACTAGTTTCTTCCTCCACGTGCACGTGCATGTCCATCAATCCTGGCATGACTGTTTTTGATTTTAGGTCGATAGTTTTATCAGTTGCTTCTGCTTTTGCATATCCCTTCTGCACTTCAGAAATACTGTTCCCCGAAATGATAATGGACATCTCTTTTTGTACTTGTAAATTTTTAACATCAATCAACTGACCACAATAAATGATGGTTCGTTGTGCGTGAACCAGTTGTAGTGAAATAAAACAAATTAGACCCAGAAAAAATTTTCTCATACTAGTATTATTTCCAGTAAGATAAAACGAATCTGCATTTTCTTCAAAAAAAATAAAAGCCCCGATAAAAATCGAGGCGATTACAAAACTAAAACTATTTAAAAAACCTACTCTTTATTAGGCTGAGGAGTGTAGCGCAAATAAGGCTTAATAACTTTAACCCCTTTAGGAAATTTAGCGATCGCGTCTTCTGTTTTGATTGCAGGAACCACAATCACATCTTCCCCTTCTTTCCAGTCTGCAGGAGTTGCCACACTATAATTAGCAGTAAGTTGTAATGAATCAATTACACGCAACACTTCCACAAAATTTCTTCCAGTAGAAGCTGGGTAAGTGATAAATAATTTTACTTTTTTATCTGGCCCAATAATGAACAAAGAACGCACGGTAAAAGTCTCTGAAGCATTTGGATGAATCATGTCATAAGCATCAGCAACTGCTTTGGTTTCGTCCGCAACAATTGGGAAACCAACGCTTACATGCTGTGTTTCATTAATATCGCTGATCCATTTATTATGGCTAGCTACGCCGTCAACACTTAAAGCCAATACTTTTACATTTCGCTTTGCAAACTCTCCAGCTAGGGAAGCAGTTCTTCCTAGCTCGGTGGTACATACCGGTGTAAAGTCGGCCGGGTGCGAAAACAAAACGCCCCAACTGTTGCCGAGGTATTCATAGAAATCAATGGGACCTAAAGAAGTATTTGCCTGAAAATTGGGTGCGAAATCGCCTAGACGTAAACTCATATATTTTTTTTAAGAAAACAAAAATAAGTATTTCCTACTAAAAAAGTAGACTAAGTAGGAAATATTTTTATTTCTTAACAATTGCATCAAAATTTTAATCAATCTTTAAACTTTTTAACCGTTCTAGCTTTTTGCAGCAGGTTTTTTCCGAACTTATTTTTTACAGAATCGATGGCTTTGTAGAGTTTATGTTTTTTCTCTGCATCATCAAATAAACTGCCCTGAAGAGCCTGATTGGTAAGTTCGCTAAGTCTTACTCCTAACAAACGAACTGGCTCGCCACTGCGGTAAAGTTTATTGAAAAGGGCAATGGCTTGAGGAATTAATTCATCATCGCGGAAAGTGTAATCAATTGTGGTTTGCTTGGAAGTTGTTTCGAAGTTAGGGTATCGAATTTTTACAGCAATGCATCCCGTCAACTTTTCATCCTGCCTCAATTCATAGGCTACTTTCTCTGTCATTCGTACCAGTTCACTCAGCAGAAAGTCTATTTCTTTTGTATTTTCTTCAAATGTATTTTCAGTAGAAATCGATTTTGCTTCATGATAGGGATGCACTTCGCCATGGTGGATACCTTGTGATTTATTCCAAAGATCGACTCCATATTTGCCCAATTTTTTTTCTAATGCAGCTATTGGAGTTTCACTGAGTTGTTGAATTGTGAGAATGCCCATTTCTTTTAATAATTCAAAAGTATGTTCCCCTACTCCCGAAAATTTATTGACCGATAGAGGCGCTAGAAATATTTTTTCCATTCCGGGTTGAACAAATAAATAACCGTTAGGCTTTGCTTCATCGGTTGCAACTTTTGCAACCATTTTATTAGATGCCAATCCAAAAGAAATCGGCAGCCCAGATTTTTGAATAATCTCGTTCCGCAAATCGATCGTCCATTGATAAGGATCGAAAAATTTATCCATCCCAGTAAGGTCTAAATAAAATTCATCGATCGATGCTTTTTCAAACAGGGGTGCTTTTGCAGCAATAATATCTGTTACCATTCTGCTATATCTACTGTACTCACCACGGGTACCACGCACGAGTATTGCATGCGGACAAAGCCTCATTGCCTGCTTCATTGGCATAGCACTCTTGACGCCAAATTTTCTTGCTTCATAACTACAGGTAGTAACCACTCCCCGATCTTTTGAACCTCCCACAATCACTGCTTTCCCTTTGAGTGTAGAGTCATTTAAAACTTCCACACTCACAAAAAAGCTATCAAGATCAAAATGGGCGATATAGCGTTGAGCAGACATTATTGCTAAGTTAGCAAGAAGCAGAGGAAATATTTATTTATCAAAAACCGATTTAATAGAATCATCGATTCTTCTAGGTCTACCTGTTTTTTTATCAAGCATTACCCAACAACTTTTTGCAGTGATTAGTTTTCGGTTATCACTAATGCGGATAATTTCATAATGCCTATCCCATGTAACTGCAGTAAATTTTCCAGTATAAGTTTTCAATAATAATTCATCATCTAGGAATGCTGGTGCATGATAATCCACCTCGTGTCTTTTTACAACCCAAACAATTTCTTCACTCAATTCGGGAGGTGCAATACTACTCCAGTGTTGAAAGGCTATATCCTGCATAAACTGAACATACATTACATTGTTAACATGATCCTGATCATCGAGGTGTTCTTTTCGAACAACTATCGTATTTTCAAAATGGTGTGCCATGCATTTTCTATTTATTAGTCAGTATAAATTTCCAATAATCCATCGGGCAAGATTACATGCACTTGTTTTTTTTCATGATCGATCCTATCTAGGCTCGCTTCATGCAAAGGAATCAATACCTCTTTTGCTTTTATAGTGATGCGCAATAATATCTGATGCGGCTGATTGATTACCTCTTCAATGGGAGCCAACACTTCTCCTTGATTGATCAAAGTATATCCTAACATTGCAAGGGGTGCAGATTTTCCTACTAACGACCTAAAATCAATATCGGTGACCCATGCATTCCTTGAAACTAATCTTGCTGCAGATTCTTTAGTATTAACACCTTCGAGTTTAATCATAGTTTCCTCCTCATTGGAAGCTTTCGCCAACTCAATAAAATAAGGCAAATAACTACCTTTCAACTCTTCAATAAACAAAATCTCAACCCCTTTAAAAGGTGTTTTCTTTCCAAGCTCATGTTTTAAAATCAGTTCTCCTTTTAATCCAAAGCTGGCTACCAGCTTCCCAATATGAATGTATTCGCTCATGGTGATGGTTTATTGCAGCCTTCAAAAATTTGACTGCTCCTATAAAACAAGAGTCCCGGCTTTGGCCAGGACTCTTAATCGGTTTGCAGAATAATTCTTTTCAGAACAGTATCTAACTAAGCTTCAGTGTGGCTTTCAGGAGCTGTTTCAACTGTTTCTACCTTCTTTACTACAGGGGTATAAACACGTTTAGCTCTTTCAGCTTTCTT
>JAYUFN010000276.1:0-4240 GCA_043738705.1 Bacteroidota bacterium | reverse complement strand
GGTACGATTTTGGTTATGAAGCAGGCATTGGATTTAATTTCTACCTTCCATTTGTAACCATCTCTCCCGAATTGAAAATTAGTAACGGTTTATCCAACTTGCATCAGGTAGATCCTGCCTTAAAGTTTTCGAATGTGTTAGACAAAATTTATTCCCGGATGATTGTGTTTTCCATACATTTTGAAGACTAGAATCTTATAAATATCTTTCCATAAATCGGCAACTCCATAACACAGAATCTATAAATTGCAGGTTCGAAACATTAGTATGCAAAATTATTTGATCAAGAATACCTGTATCATTAACGAGGGTAAGCGTTTTTATGGCGACCTTTTAATTCAAAATGGTCGGATTGAAAAAATAGCGGCAACTATTTCTTTGCCCGGTAATACGATCGAGATCAATGGAAGCAATCAGGTTGTTTTACCTGGAGTCATCGACGATCAAGTACATTTTCGCGAACCTGGATTAACACATAAGGCCAATATTTATACCGAAGCTAAAGCAGCTGTGGCAGGCGGGGTAACTAGTTTTATGGAAATGCCAAATACCAATCCTCCTGCATTTACACAAGAACTATTAGAAGCCAAATACGAGATCGGTAAACAAACTTCACTTGCTAACTATTCTTTCTTCATGGGTACTTCGAACAATAATCTAGAAGAAATTTTAAAGACCAATGAAAAGAAGAATGAGGTTTGCGGAGTGAAAATTTTTATGGGATCTTCTACTGGAAATCTTTTGGTTGATAATCCATTGCTTCTTGAGAAAATATTTGGGGGCACCGAATTATTGATCGCTACACATTGCGAAGAAGAACGCATCATCAAAGCAAATTTGGCTTCGATCAGTGCAAGTAAAGAAAAATTAGAAGCATCCGATCACCCAATCATTCGTAATGAAGAAGCTTGTTTTGAATCTTCTTTCAAAGCCATTCAACTTGCTAAAAAATTTGATAGCAGGTTGCATATCCTTCACATATCCACTGCAAAAGAATTGCAGCTGTTCACCAATATGATTCCTTTGAAAGATAAACGAATCACAGCCGAAGTTTGTGTCCACCATTTGCATTTTACAAGTGATGATTATGCAAGGTTGGAAAATCAAATCAAATGCAATCCAGCGATTAAATCTCCAGAAAATAAAATAGCACTTTGGGATGCATTACTCAACGATCGATTAGACATTATCGCTACCGATCACGCACCACATACTTGGGCAGAGAAACAGGAAGATTATGTGCATGCACACGCAGGATTACCACTTGTACAACACGGGCTTTCTTTGATGTTGTATTATGTAAAACAGCATAAGATTAGTTTAGAAAAAGTGGTTGAAAAAATGAGTCATGCACCAGCCCAATGCTTTCAGATCAAAGAAAGGGGCTATATCAGAGAAGGCTATTTTGCAGATTTAGTGATGGTAGATATGGACCGATCTAATACCGTTAAAAAAGAGAACATACTTTACAAATGTGGCTGGAGTCCACTCGAAGGATTTGTTTTTCCCGCTACCATTACAAATACTTTTGTAAACGGACACTTAGTTTATGGAAACGGCGTGTTCGATGAATCTAAGCAGGGAATGAGATTGCAATTTGAACGCTAAACCAAAACATGCAAGTAGACAAAACCACCAAGAACGACCTCTCCATCTTCCATAACGATGAGGAGCAATCTGTTTTTCATCACCTCAATTTTGCTAATACCAATGGGGGGAGAGACTATTTTAGAACAGTCTTAAGCAATCCGCTCGATAACCTACAAAACATCAATGATACCCAACATACTATTCGGGTGTTGATGCAAGTGCAAGAAGAATGGCCAACAACAGCTATCACCAATGGCACCATCATGGTAATCGAAAAGTTTTATGAATCACCTGTGGACAAATATCCAAAACAACCCGGGTTGTTAAGTAGTTTTATTTATAAAATATTTCACGGACCCGATTATAGCATTACAAAATATACTGTAGAGCATACCATTATTTTTATCAAAGGCATGCATTCGATCCTCGATTTATTACGCCGCGAAGAAATGAGTATTTTACTGCAGGGCTGGCACAACAGGATTGAACATTATTTGAATAAGCCGATTCTGAATGAAATGGTAGTAGTTGAAAATGAAAAAAATCTATCTGCTACCCAAATATTACAATTCGGTGTTTATTTACGTGACCATTACAAAAATTCAGCCTTTGATCTGATCGACATTTTCTGCAAACTAGATGCTTATATGAGTATAGCTATTGCTTGCAAAAAATATAGGCTCGTATTTCCAAAATTGGAACTGAGCGATAAACCATTTGTTCAAGCTAGTGGGTTATTTCATCTATTGCTTTCTGCCCCAGTAGCCTATGATACAGCACTTGATATTCAGCATAATTTTATTTTCTTAACGGGTGCCAATATGGGGGGCAAGAGCACGTATATCAAAGCCGTAGGACTCAGTGTGTACCTAGCTCATATTGGAATGGGTGTGCCAGCAAGTTCTATGCACCTCAGTATGTTCAACGGTTTACTCAGCAATATTCAGGTAGAAGATAATATTTTTAAAGGCGAAAGTTATTTTTTCAACGAAGTGCAACGCATCAAGAAAACATTAGTTAAAATTAGTGATGGAAAAAACTGGTTGATTCTGATTGATGAATTATTTAAGGGCACTAATATTCAGGATGCAATGAAATGTAGTACTGCTGTTATTGAAGGGTTAATTAAGATGAAACATAGTTTGTTTATTTTGTCCACTCATTTATACGAAATTGGAGAAGGGCTGAAACAATATCCCAATATTCAGTTCCGCTATTTCGAAACCAGCATGAAAGATGACATTCTGGAATTCAGTTATCAGATTAAAGAAGGTATCAGCAATGACAGAATCGGCTATCTTATTTTAAAACGAGAAGGGGTTACAAAAATGTTGGAGGAATTATAGTAAGTACAATGCTACGCTTCTAATAATTGAAACTATATCGGCATTCTGATCTGCCACCAAAGTCCTGATAAAAAGATTTTAGATCCGCTATCAATTAAAAAAGTCAAGGTTAACTACCTTCCATCTCTCTTTTAATTTAGATATACAATATGTTAGTTAAAACCTTTGGCAGTGCGGTTTACGGAGTAGAAGCCATTACCATTACGATTGAAGTGAATGTTAGCATGGGCCAAGGTTACTCGATTGTAGGGCTACCTGATATTGCCATCCGCGAAAGTATGCAACGCACAGAAAGTGCAATCAAAACAAATAACTACTATATGCCCCGCACCAAAGTGGTGGTAAATCTGGCACCTGCCGATATTAAAAAAACCGGATCAGCATTCGACCTTCCAATTGCAGTGGCAATACTCGGCGCAACCGAACAAATAGAGCAACCCGAAAGATTAAAAGATTTTGTAATCATGGGTGAACTAAGTCTTGATGGAAGTATCCACCCCATCAAAGGGGCATTACCTATCGCCATTCAAGCACGCAAAGAAGGATATTATGGATTGATTGTTCCCAAACAAAATGAACGTGAAGCGGGTATGGTTTCTCAACTGAATGTGTATGGTGTTTCCCATATTAATGAAGTGGTTAATTTCTTCGAAGATGAATCGATGATAGATCCTGTGGTAGTGAATGCACGAGAAGAATTTTTTAGTAACCAATACGATTTTGATATCGATTTCAATGATGTAAAGGGGCAAGAAAATATTAAACGCGCCTTAGAAATTGCCGCAGCCGGTGGACACAACGTTATCCTGATCGGACCACCAGGTGCTGGAAAAACCATGCTGGCAAAGCGTTTGCCAACCATCCTTCCTCCTTTAAGTTTACAGGAAGCATTGGAAACCACAAAGATTCACAGTGTTGCCGGAAAATTACCTGCAGGTAGTTCTCTGATCAGCAAACGCCCTTTTCGTTCACCACATCATACCATTTCAGATGTGGCATTGGTGGGAGGAGGAAGCAGTCCTCAACCCGGTGAAATTTCACTAGCACACAATGGTGTTTTGTTTTTAGACGAGCTTCCTGAATTTAAACGGACTGTTTTAGAAGTTTTACGGCAGCCGATGGAAGATCGACATGTTACTATCTCAAGAGCAAAAATGGCTTTAGATTTTCCAACAAATTTTATGCTAATTGCTTCTATGAATCCTTGCCCCTGTGGCTATTATAACCATCCCGAAAAAGAATGCACCTGTTTACCTGGCACTGTTCCAAAATATCTGAATAAAGTATCTGGCCCCCTATTAGAC
>JAYUFN010000275.1:0-30186 GCA_043738705.1 Bacteroidota bacterium | reverse complement strand
ATTTCCTTTTACCGATTCCCCATACGCTTTGATATAAATAGTTTGACCCTTACTAAATCCAAAGCCCGTTAATTCGTCATTTGAGAATCCATCAATCGCTATAGTTGTTGAAGTTCCAATAGGCGGAGTATATACCGAATAGTTAGAATTCGAGAGCCCTGAATTTGTACTCAAAAAATATCTTATATATGCCCTTTTAAGTGTAGTAGGGTTAGGGCTTACCGTAACTTGAAAACTTACTCCATTAATTCCGTTAAAGCTTGTTTTTAGCAGTACCAAATTCGTAACTGCGGTTGTTGCTTGTTTAGCAAAATTGATGAGTGGAATGATATTGATCGTTATAGGTCCGGCCGGATTATAATTATGTGCGTAGCTGAATATTTTATAGGTGCCATAACCCGCTTTCGAAAAACTTAAATCATATTTATCAAAATCTAAATTATCAAAACTGAAATTACCGCTTGCATTCGTAGTAGTTGTGTTGACAGTAGGATAATCTGTGCTAACAGTAATGCCAGATTTATCAGCAATTGCTGTTGTTTTATCATCCCATGTTTGAATCGACCCCATCAATTTTCCAGTTGATGGTAGAGCCTGATCATTTTTCTTACACGCAAACAACACAAATAAACAAAAGAGTGAAAGTGGAAAAAAAATTGAAGCTATTTTTTTCATAAATAAGGGGAATTACTTGATACGATCGAAATATAGATATTATTTGTCAAACTAACGTTGCCTCCTATTTAAAAAAAATGAAAAAGTATCTACATTTTTACTGGTTTTCGGATCCATATAAATACTAGTAATCTGTTAATTGAAAACTCAAGCACAGTAAGCGTGGTTATTTAGATTAATTTAGCTCACTAACTGGGTATTTGCCTATAACGATATGACTTTGCTTAAGCGACTTACTTTTATTTTTATTCTCAGTTTGGGTTCTTTGATTGCAAAGGCACAAACTGATACTGCTTTCTGGTTCGGTGCCCCCGCAATTACACCTGCACACGCTAACAAACCGATATTAATTCGTTTTTCTGCATATGCTTCTGCATCAGATGTTACCGTTGCAATGCCTGCAAACCCGTCTTTTGCACCTATCCATTTTTCTTTGATTGCTTATGCCGCCAATACTTTAGACCTAACCCCCTTTATAAATATTATTGAATCAAAGCCTGAAAATACAGTGCTTCAGAATGGGTTAAAGATAACTGCCACAAATAATATTTCAGCGTACTATGAAGAGGATGGAATAGGCCCCTATGGTTATCAGAATCCTGAAATATTTACCTTAAAGGGGTCAACTGGAAAGGGAACAAACTTCATGATTCCTGGGCAGAATACTTTTGATAATGCACCCGGATCTAATTATGCAAATTTTAATCCCCCTGCGCACAATGGGTTTGTAATTGTAGCTACAGAAAATAATACAGTTGTCGACATTACACCAAGCAAGAATGCCGTAAATCACCAAGCTGGAATATCGTTTCAAATTACCTTACAACAAGGAGAGACCTACACGGTAATTGCAGCCAGCGCAACTAGCTTACAACATCTAGTAGGAAGTGTTGTAAAAGCGAATAAACCAATTTGTATAACTATTTATGATGACAGCATCGGGATGCCCAATAGTAGTATTGACTTAGTGGGTGACCAAATTATTCCGGAAGATGCAAATGGTAAAGAATTCATTTTGATCAGGGGTGAATTAAGGGTCTCAAATGTGCTTCAGGACTATTATTATATTTTAGGTACGGTTGATGGAACTGACATTTATGTGGAAGGTGTTTTTAGGCAGAGAATTAATCGGGGAGAAATTTATTCCGGGTTACTCGCAAATCCAAGTACTTATATTAACACCTCAAATCCGGTTTATCTAAATCAGCTCACTGGCATAGGTGGCGAGATGGCTTTTACTGATTTGCCAAGTATCAGATGTACAGGCTCATCGCTGGTTTCTTTTGTACGTTCTATCAATACCGATTTCTATCTGAATTTATTATGTAAAGCAATAGATGCTGATCACTTTCTTTTAAATAGTTTGCCAGGAATCATTACAGGTAATATGTTTTCAACTGTAGCTGGCACTAATGGCGAATGGGTATACGCGCATATCTCTAACTCCTTTATCACTTCAAAAATTATAGCAGGAACCCCTACTCAAGTTTCAAATACGAATGGCTATTTTCACTTGGGGTTTTTAAATGGAGGCCCAAGTACAGGTAGTGTTCTAGGCTATTTTTCGAATTATGCAAAAACAACTTTGAGTCCAAAGCTCATAGGCATTCAGTGTTTGGGCAATACAATAAATCTTCAGTCAAATCAGATATTAGGAGCAACCTATCAATGGACAGGCCCTAATAATTTTTCTGACCCCCTTGCTTCAACAACTATTCAAAATATCACACCCGCTCATTCAGGAACCTATACAATTGCTGCCAATATTCTTGGTTGCGGTACCTTTAAAGACAGCCTGGTTTTAAATGTACATCCGCTTCCCTCTGCTACAATCTCATTGAACGACTCGATCTGTTTAGGAAACTCAAAAACTTTGTCCCTTGTTTTAACAGGCAGTGCCCCTTGGAATTTTAGTATTACAGATGGGAATAAAACGGATACTATAAAACAAGTTGCATCCACTCCCTATAAATGGATAGTGAGTCCGTCAGCAAAAACTACTTATTCCCTCATGCATATTACGGATAGTAATTTCTGTACAATAAACACAGCAGGAGGTTTAAATGTTTCAAGCACGGTTAACTTGTATCCACAGCCTAGTGTAGGTTATACAATCTCTACTCCTCCATGTGAATCTAGAGAAATTTTATTTACAGATCAGTCGGTTGCTAATGCAGGAAATATTATTAGATGGAACTGGAACTTCAAAGATGGAACTATTAAAGATGCCAGCAGTGGAGTACCATTTAAAAAAATATTTAGTGCATGGGGTAGCTATGCAATTAGATTGATGGTTGAAACAAACAAGGGTTGTAGAAGCGATACAACTGTTATCAATACTAAGATCAATCCATTGCCACATGTTGGTTTTATTTTACCAGAAGTATGTGTATCTGATGGCGCAGCTACTTTCACAGATACCTCTACTATTGGAGACCTAAGTCAATCGCAATTTGTATGGAGTTGGAAAATTTTTCCCGGTACCAATAATAATAAGCTACCCGTTTTTGTAAATGCTGCAGCGCAAAATGCAAAAATCTTAGTGTCAAAAGAAGATTATTATAAAACTTTATTGAAAGTAACCAGCAAAGACGGATGTTTTGATTCATTATTTCAAAAACTAACTGTAAATGGTCCAACTCCCAAAGCTAGTTTCGTTGTTCAAAACGCAACAAGCTTATGCAGTAACGATTCGATAAGAATTATGAATACATCCACAGTCGATTTTGGAAATGTAACAAGACTAGATATTATTTGGGATGCGCTTAATGCACCCACCCTTAAAGTGCCAGACGAGACACCGATTGATAGCTTTATATACACAAATAGGTATCTTAATTTTCCTACCCCTGCAACCAAATCTTACACTGTAAAGCTCACCGCATTTTCTGGCAATGCATCTACCTGTCAGAATACTGCAACGCAAATAGTTACTATGAATCGTAGTCCGCAGATCACATTCGTAAAACCACGTGACATTTGCAATGATGCCAGCGCAAGAATTATCTTGCCCCAAGCTACTTGGTATGCAGGCTTTCCAGCAGCTTCCTCTACTTATTCAGGAACCGGTATTACAAATGGAGTAACCGGTCTATTTAATCCTTCGATTTCTGGAGCAGGCTCATTCAATATTAAATTCTTGCAAGTGAGTGATAAGGGTTGTAAAGATTCTGTAACACAACCAATTATTGTATGGCCGACGCCAATTGCCAAATGGGGTGTGAGTTCAACTCTATGTGAAAGGAATCAAATACTTTTCACTGATAGCTCCCTTGCTAATTTTAGTAATATTATTCAACGTCAATGGATTTTTGATGACGGATCTACGCTAACTAAAAACAATGCGGATACTTTTTCGCACCTGTATACAACTGCAAAAATTTACCAGGCAAGTTTAAAAGTAATTACAGATAGTGGTTGTATGAGTACCATTAATTTGCAGCCGTTGAATACTCATTTTCTTCCGAAAGTAGATTTCAGTTTGCCATCTATTTGTTTGCCTGATGGTAGAGGTCAATTTAATAGTATTAGCAGTATTGGAGATGGAACTGATGCATTGTTCAGCTATCGTTGGAACTTTAATGATCGTAATGATCCAAGCGGCTCTACACTTCCCAACCCTATCCATCGATATTCATCTCTCGGACCATATTCGGTGCAACTTATAGTTCGTTCAAATAATAATTGCGTTGATAGTAGTATTAAAATATTGAATAGTATTTATCCGCAACCTAAAGCAGATTTTTCTACAACCCCCATTGAAGTTTGTGTGAATGGCAGTATCCAGTTCACTGATTTGAGTAATGGTAAAACCAGTGCTGTTAATAGCTGGTCATGGGATCTGGCGAATAACAGTTATTCATCTGTACAAAATCCTTCTAGAAATTTTACAGATACTGGGGTCTTTCAAATCAAATTAACCATCATCAATACACAGGGATGTATAAGTGATACCGCACTTAAACAAGCTGTTGTACACCCGTATCCAGTATTGAAAATGGGAAATTCGAAAATGGTTTTAGAAGGTGGATCAGTAAATCTAACTCCTCAATATATTTATGGAACACAACTTACTTATTTGTGGACTCCTTCACAATATCTCAATAGCGATACAGCAAGAGTACCAGTAGCCTCTCCTTTAAATGATATTACATACCAATTAAATCTTACAGGTATTGGCGGATGTTCTGTCTCAGATACTTTATTTGTGAAGGTTTTAAAATCACCTCTTATTCCAAATGCATTTTCGCCGAATGGGGATGGCATTAATGATGAGTGGAAGATTCAATATCTTGAATCCTATCCTGGTGCTACAGTAGAAGTGTTTAACCGTTATGGTCAAAAAATATTTGGATCAATTGGTTACGATAAACCTTGGGACGGGAAATACAATGGTAAACCTTTACCGATCGGTACTTATTATTACCTCATTAATCCTAAAAACGGCAGGCAAATCATGAGTGGTTCGATTACAATCATCATTTAATATTATTACTAGGATACTCTTTTGATATCGGCTCCCAGATTCCGTAAACGTTCATCAATAAATTGATAACCGCGGTCGATCTGTTCGATATTCTGAATCGTGCTTTTTCCTTCCGCGCTCAAAGCAGCAATCAACAATGCTTGTCCTGCTCTAATATCCGGACTACTCATCGTAATTCCACGAAGTGCTTGTTTTCTACCAAGGCCAATAACTGTTGCTCGGTGAGGATCACAGAGAATAATTTGTGCGCCCATATCTATTAATTTGTCAACAAAAAACAAACGACTCTCAAACATTTTCTGGTGCACCAATACACTGCCAATTGCTTGTGTAGCTACAACTAAAACAATACTCAACAAATCAGGAGTAAACCCCGGCCAAGGATGGTCGTAAATAGTTAAGATTCCACCATCCATATATGTTTGAACCTGATAACTATCTTGAGCGGGAATATAAATATCGTCGCCTTTAATTTCAAGTTGAATCCCTAGCTGTTGAAATTTTTCAGGTATCACTCCAAGATGTTCAACACCGGCATCCTTAATCGTAATCTGGCTCTGAGTCATTGCAGCCAAACCTATAAAGCTGCCAATCTCAATCATATCAGGTAACATTCTGTGGTCTGTTCCACTTAATTTTTCAACTCCAACAATCAACAATAAATTACTGCTTATTCCGCTAATCTTTGCGCCCATTCGATTTAGCATTTTACATAATTGTTGAATATACGGTTCGCATGCAGCGTTATAAATAGTGGTAGTTCCTTCAGCTAAAACAGCCGCCATTAAAATATTGGCAGTACCAGTTACAGATGGCTCATCTAAACACATGAAACATCCTTTCAATTTTGGTGAGCTTAAACGAAAGCAGCTATGTCCATCATCGTACTCAAATTTTGCTCCTAGTTTTTCAAACCCAATGATATGTGTATCCAATCTTCTTCTCCCAATCTTATCGCCACCAGGTTTAGGAATATACGCTCTATGAAAGCGTGTCAACATAGGACCTGCCAACATTACACTACCACGCAGTTTTCCACCTTTTTGTCTGAATGCTTCAGAGGCCAAAAAATCAATATCAATTTCATCTGCTTGAAAAATACAGGTATCTCTTGAAATACGATTTGTTTTTACACCAATATCTTCCAATAATTCAATCAGCAAATTCACATCAAGAATATCGGGAATATTCGTAATCGTAACTTTTTCGGCTGTTAACAACACTGCGGAGATAATTTGTAAAGCCTCATTTTTTGCGCCTTGAGGGATGATTGTTCCGTTTAATTTATTTCCGCCAATCACTTCGAACGAACTCATAAGATTGAATTAATGTTTACAATATGCAGAACAAATATCTTCTATTATCCCACATAAAAAAGCATCCCAAGTGCTCGGGATGCTTTCTAAATGGTTTTATGATATAAATTTAATAGCGCTTTTTGAATTGACCGCCTCTGGTATCAGGTCTACCTCCGTTATTTCCGCCTCCGCCACGACTGTCGGTTCTTTGACCTCCTTGTGTGTTTCGATTATTAGAAGGTCTTCCGCCATTACCACCACCGGTTCTTCCTTCGCTTCGTTGACCTTCGTTGTTCCGGTTATTTCTTCCACCAAAGTTCTGCTGCCATCGACCACCGCCATTATTTGTTCGATAATCATCGCGCTCAAAGTTTTGATTACGATGTTTGATATAAGGGGTATTGCTAAATTCTAATTCACCCCCAGTAATGCTATTGAGCTCACTACGTATTGCATCATCGTGCACCAACTCTTTATGCCAATTGCTATAAGCCAACTTCATATAGTAAGCAATTGCATGTGCAAAGCCTGCTTTTTTCTCGGGATCTTCTTCTTTCAAAGCCTTATCAATTACCACTTCTAAATTTTTACCCAGGTGTGCATATTTAGGATGCCGCTTAGGATAAGGAAGAGGATCGGGCTTCATTTTATAGGTTTCTTTCTTTGGAATCGGGTAAGGACTATCCACTTCAAGTTTGAAATCGCTGATAAAAAATAAGTGATCCCAAAGTTTATGTCTAAAATCTTCTACGTTTTTTAAATGCGGATTCAAAAAGCCCATTAACTCAATCACAGCCTGAGTTTGCTGTTGCCTTTTCTCACGGTCCTCAAGGGTCAATAAATACTCTACCATTTTCTGTACGTGGCGACCGTATTCTTTCATTCCTAAAGAATTTCTATCTGTATTATATTCCATCTGATCATTCAAGTTCATTCACAAATGTACAAAAAGCAGGCAGTTAGCAGAAATTTTGTGTTTTTTGGTATTTATCTGACACAAGTCGTTTAAAACAGCTATACTTGAAACTATTAGGAACTATATCCGAAACTAGCTTTCAATCATTATCTTCGCTCCATGGAATCGTTATTGCAAAAGATCGAGGAATTCAAACAGGAAGTGGCTACTAATGAAGCAAATACTGCCGAATTGGTAGAAGCATTTCGTATTAAATATCTCGGAACCAAGGGGTTGGTTAAATCGGTGATGGGCGAAATGAAATCAGTACCAAATGAGCATAAGAAGGCATTTGGACAGATATTAAACGATTTTAAATTATTTGTAGAAACAAAGTTTGAAAGCCTTAAAGAAAATACCATTGCATCTAATAATAAGGCAACCAATTTGATTGATCTTTCATTACCCGGCGATCCGATAGCAGTGGGCACAAGACATCCTTTAAATATTGTTCGTAACCAGATCGTTTCTATTTTTCAACGATTAGGTTTCGCGGTTGCGGAAGGACCTGAGATTGAAGACGACTGGCATAATTTCGGTGCTATGAATTTGCCCGAAGACCATCCAGCTCGTGACATGCAGGATACCTTCTATATCAATCAAAATCCAGCTTGGTTACTCCGTACACATACTAGTAGTGTTCAAGCTAGGGTAATGGAAACACAAAAGCCACCTATTAGAGTAATTTGTCCGGGACGTGTTTATCGGAATGAAACTATTTCTGCAAGAGCACACTGTTTCTTTCATCAGGTAGAAGGGTTGTATATTGATGAAAATGTAAGTTTCGCTGACCTTAAGCAGACCCTATACTTTTTTGTTCAAGAAATGTTTGGTAAAGATGTGAAAGTTCGTTTTAGACCAAGTTATTTTCCATTCACAGAACCGAGTGCAGAAATGGATATCAGTTGTTTGATCTGTGGTGGTGATGGTTGTAATATTTGTAAACATACAGGATGGGTAGAGATCTTGGGAAGTGGCATGGTTCATCCGAAAGTGTTGGATAATTTTGGAATTGATAATAATAAATATACTGGCTTTGCATTTGGAATGGGTGTTGAGCGAATTACACAATTAAAATATCAAGTGAACGATTTGCGATTGTATTCTCAGAATGATATTAGATTCTTGAAACAATTTACAGGCGTAGTTTAAAAAATCAAAAATACGAACTAGGGATAAAATTCAAGTTTTGAATTTTGACTTTAATTCTCCTATCTTGATTGCCTTATCATTTCAATTAAGCCCTCTTAAAATATGCTTGCTATCATCCTTTTCTTTTTAGGTCATTGGTTTTTGTCTTTGTTTTTTCATTCGTTTTTTTTGCATCGATATGCATCACATAAGATGTATGAGATCAGTAAAAATTGGGAACGGGTTTTTTATGTAAGTACCTGGCTTGTGCAGGGTTCATCATATCTTGTACCCCGTGCCTATGGCGTGATGCACAGGATGCACCATGTGTATAGCGACACAGAAAAAGATCCACATTCGCCGCATTTTTTTAAGGATGTGTATCAGATGATGAAGCATACTATTCTTATTTTTCGTGGATTTTTAACTGGTCAGAATTTGCCAGATCCTCAGTTTACAGAAGATTATTTACCTGTTTGGGATACGCTTGATAAATTTGGGCACCATATTATTACCCGCATCGCATTTGGTGGTTTATATACTGCTTTTTATATTCATTTTGCCCCAAATGCTTGGTGGTTTTTATTATTACCGATCCATTTTTTAATGGGGCCTATTCAAGGTGCCGTAGTTAATTGGTGTGGTCATAAATATGGTTACAGCAATTACGATAATGGGGATCATTCTAAAAATACATCCCCATGGGGAATCGTATTAATGGGCGAATTGTTTCAGAATAATCATCACTATGCAAAAGACGATGCTAACTTTGCGAAGAAATGGTTTGAGTTTGATTTAACCTTTTTCGTAATGCGAGGAATGCATGCCGTGGGGATCATTAAGTTGAACAAGTCACTCATTCACAGTTAAAATTTTTGCTTGGTACATTAACGAAAACTTTTTACATCAGTCAGTTGAGTATGTTTAAATAAGGATTTCATTTGGCTAATGGCAATTGTGATCAGTTGCACTAGTCTAACATGTTGAGATAATCCTTGATGAATTAAAAATGAATTAATACTTTCTAGATTTGACAGTACTACAAGCTGTTCAAGTTTGGACCAATCTCTTATGTTACCTTCTTTTTTTGGGTTTTCTATTTTCCATTGTTTCGCAGTCTTTCCAAAAAGTGCCATGTTCAAAACATCAGCTTCATTAGCATATATAAAAGAAACTTCTTTTTTTGTAAGTAATCGGAGGATGATATTTTCTTTAATAGCATCAGTGAGAATTTTGTAATTAATTTTTGAAAGGACCCTTTGAATTTTCCATTCTGATTGAAGTTGTACTGATTCGTTTTCTTTCAATCTTTGAAACTCTTTTATTAGATAAATTTTAAACTTTGCTGAGATCCACATACCAAATTCAAAGGCAATATCAATATGAGCAAATGTTCCGCTGTATTTGCCAGCAGTTGCTTGAATTCCAATTACATTTGTTTTTTCAACCCATTCTTTTACACTTAGCTTATAACTATTTACACCAGCTTGACTTTTAATTATGGCGAATTCGCCGTCTTTCGCTCTAATCATATCTGTAAGTGAAATGTATTTTGCCCCAACTCATCTTTTATGCCAATCTGAATTCCTTTTACTGTTATGGATTTACCTCTACTCATAGAAAATATTTCACATAAAATACAAGGATGAATTTTGAAATCATTGTTTATGAACTAAAATGAATTTATCAATCAGTAAAGGATTTTCACGGACACACTCTTCACTCTTCACTCTTATCTCTTAACTTTAAAGAATGGTTCACACTACACGAGGTATCGTTTTGCGCACCGTAAAATATGGTGATACCAGTATCATTACATCGGTGTATACTGCTTTGTTCGGTGTGCAGAGTTATATTGTAAAAGGTGTGAGAAAGAGCAGTAAAACATCAGCAGGCAAAGCCAGTTATTTTCAACCCGCAGCTTTATTAGAAATGGAAGTGCATCAAAACAATATGAAGTACTTGCAATTTATTCGCGAGTACCAGTGGAGTTATTTGTACGAAAAAGTGTTGTTCGATGTAGTTCGCAATACCGTTGCATTATATATTGTTGAATTATTACAACACGCATTAAAAGAACCCGAGGCTAATCCTGAATTATTTTATTTAACAGAAGAAGCTTTGAAGGCTTTAGATAAGGGCTCGGATGCATTTACAGCAAACCTTCCGCTTTATTTTACACTTCAATTGGCTAGTGAATTAGGGTTTCAATTATTAGGTGAGTACAATAACGATACTCCAATATTTGATTTACAGGAAGGAATGTTTATCAAAGAAGCTCCTACACATCCTTATTATATTGATGGAGATTTAGCTAAAATAACTTCTCAGATTTTGCACTGCAAAGAATTAAAAGATCTTGAATATTTATCGCTCAATAGAAATATTCGCAGAGCGCTATTAACAGCATATCAAAGTTTCCTGTCATTACATATTCAAGATTTTGGAGAAATAAAAAGTCTTGCCATTATTCAAGAAGTTCTTGGATAATTTTATAACAGTCGCTTCGCCTTACTGTTTGGTGTTAGTGTTTTATTTTCTATTTGATCGATTAATACAATACCAGGAGTTTTCCCTTTTTCAAAACTGCCCAAGTGCTCGAAACCTAATGCTTGTGTGCCATTGAGGGTGGCCCATTGGAGTTGTTCTTGAAGTGGGATATTTGTAAAATGGCGACTGATTGCTTTTAACTCGTCTAATATATTGAGTTGGTGATTACTTGCTAAACTATCTGTACCAACAACAATCTGACAATTATTTTTTCTAAATAAATCAATTGGAGGTAATGCTTTGCTGATGTATTGATTGGCATTGATGCAGATGCAATAATAAAATTGATTCTGTTGTTCTTTTGAAAGCGCATTTATAAATTCTAAATCTTCTTGTTTGGTAAAAACATCATGCACTAATAAAGTATTCTTTGCTCCAATAAAATTGTTTGCAACTGATTGCAAACTGCTATTCCCAGTTGCAGAAAAGAAATCAAGGTTCACATGCAAGAATTCATACAAGCGCAAAAAATCGCCTGACTTGTTTAAAAAGAAGGCATCTTCAAATTCGGTCTCTTGATTATGAAGTGTTGTTGATTTGTTTTTAAAATAAGGTTGCATCAATTTCCATAGTTCATTAGAAACAGAATAAGGCGCGTGCGCGGCCATACTCAAAGAATGATCTCTCGAGTTAATTTTTTCAAATTGCTGATGATATTCCAATCCTTTTTCAAAACGGGATTGTGCAATGGAAGGAGAAAACCCACTTAACTCTAAAAAAGTATAATAAGCTAATCGATTTTTTGCTTTTTGGGTAAAACTGATGCTGTTATTGCTAATATCACCAACCGCAACAATTCCATTTAAAAGCATTTCGTTTTCGGCGTCTGAAATAGCTTGTAGTATTTCTCCTTCTGGAAAATGTCTTTGCGTCATAATAGAGATCACAAAATCAACCAGACCAGTATGCTCTGGAATCAAGCCCTTCATATGACTTAGTTCCAGATGGCAATGACTGTTTACAAAACCCGGACTTAACCAGCCATTCAGTTTTTGAATGTCTTCACCTGCATCAGCAATAGCAACTATTTCAATCACAAGGCCTGCTTCATCTGTCACTAATATATTAGAGCTATCCAATAATGTTGTGCCAGTAAAAAGTTGATCTGCCTGAAATTTTCGAAAAGCCATGCTTGCAATTTGAGCGAAGTTCAGAAAAAGATAAGAGATAAGAGATAAAAGTGAAAAGTGAAGAATGGAGGAAAAAAGTGATATGATAGAAGATAAATCATAGTTCTCTTCCTGCCTCTTGCAGATAGGAGTGGCAGGCAAGCCGGGGGTGGTTGAAAGTCTTTCTAGTAAAAGAAAATTACGCTTTCCAACCTCAAATTCCTAGCAAATTCGCCCGTTTCAGCATGGCACTAAATATTTATGACAAATTTTTTATTGATAATCAATCACTTGTGGAAGTACTATAAAAAATACTTTCTATTTTTCTTGGAAAATCGAGTGTAGAAATCCTACCTTCGCCCCCCGAATTAATCGGATCATTTAGACCGTTGGGATAGCATCGGTTAAATTAAAAAGAAATATTATGAGTAAACTTCATTTCACCACCAAGCATGCAAATGCGGCTACCGTTCAACATAACTGGTATGTTGTTGACGGCACTAATCAAACCGTGGGACGTGTGTGTTCTAAAATTGCAGCTGTGCTGCGCGGTAAGAACAAAGCTTATTATACTCCACACGTTGACTGTGGAGATTATGTAATCGTTATCAACTGCGAAAAAGTTGTTTTAACAGGTAATAAAGCAGAAGACAAAGTGTACATGAACTATTCTGGTTATCCAGGAGGTCAGAAGCACGAAGCTGCGCAGGATCTTTTAAAGCGCCGCCCAGAAGTGGTTGTAGAAAGAGCTGTAAAAGGTATGCTCCCTAAAAACCGTTTGGGTCGCAAAATGGTTAAAAAATTATTTGTGTATGCTGGTACCGAACATCCACATGCTGCACAACAACCTAAAGACCTGAAATTCTAATTTAAACACATTCCAAACCAAGTATAATGGAAAAACAAAAAAATGCAGTTGGTCGTCGTAAAGAAGCTGTAACCCGAGTGTTCATCAGCAAGGGCGAAGGTAAGATCACTGTAAATGACAAAGATTATAAAGCATATTTTCCGCTTGTTTACTTGCAGAACCAAGTAGAAGCGCCATTAAAAACTGCTGATGTAGTTGGCAAATTTGACATCGTTATCAATGCAGCTGGTGGTGGACTGAAAGGTCAGGCCGAAGCTGCTAAATTAGGTATCGCTCGTGCACTGTTAGAGGTGAACGCAGAATTCCGCCCTGTTTTAAAAGCAGCAGGTCAGTTGAAGCGTGATCCACGTGGTGTTGAACGTAAGAAATTCGGTCACAAGAAAGCACGTAGAAGCTTCCAGTTCAGTAAACGTTAATATTTGGGATTTGATATTGCTGATTTTAAATTGGTATATCAACAACTCAATTTCAAATTTCAAATTAAAAATTTCAAACTCATACAATGGAAAATAACACTTCATTACAACAACAACTCCTGGAGGCCGGCGTACATTTTGGTCACCTGAAAAAGAAGTGGAACCCAAAGATGTTGCCTTATATCTTCGCTGAGAAAAAAGGTATTCACATCATTGACCTGAACAAAACTGTAGACCATCTGCAGGAAGCTTCAGCAGCCATGAAACAAATCGCAAAAAGCGGTAAGAAGATCATGTTTGTTGCTACTAAAAAGCAGGCCAAAGAAATCGTTAGCGAATGTGCTAAGAAAGTGAACATGCCTTATGCTACAGAGCGATGGTTGGGTGGTATGTTAACCAACTTCAATACCGTTCGTAAGAGCGTTAAAAAAATGCAGAGTATCGAAAAAATGCTTGCTGATGGTAGTGCTGAAAGTCTTACTAAAAAAGAGCGCCTTACTCTAACTCGTGATAAAGAAAAAATGGAAAAAGTATTGGGCGGAATTGCTCAATTAGGTCGTTTACCGGCTGCTTTATTCCTAGTCGATATCGGACATGAGCACATTGCATTGGCTGAAGCGAAGCGTCTTGGTATCACTACTTTCGGTATGGTAGATACTAATAGTGATCCAAATAAAGTTGACTTTGCAGTTCCTGCAAATGATGATGCAACCAAATCAATCGCTATCATTACTAATTATATTACTGCTGCAATCGCAGAAGGTTTGGCAGAACGTCAGGCTTCTAAAGATGAAGACGAAAGCGAAGAAGGTAATAACGAAAACGAAACACGTGCTCGTCGCCTTGAAGCTGAAGCTCAATCTGAAGCTGGCCGTGGAGGCAGACAGCGTGGTGGAAACGCTCCTGCAAGTGGTGGACCAGGTGGTGCTCCAAAGCGTCGCGTACCAAGTAGTAGTAACCGTCGCCCAGCTGGTGGTGGTGGTGGAAACAGATAGTAATTTATAATTTTGTTTAATAACGATACATATGTCAACTGTAACAATTACCGCTGCGGATATCAATAAATTACGTCAGGCTACCGGAGCTGGGATGCTGGATTGTAGAAAAGCCTTAACTGAAACAAACGGAGACTTTGAAGCTGCTATCGACTGGTTGCGTAAACAAGGTCAGAAAGTTGCTGCAAAACGTAGTGACCGTGAAGCGAAAGAAGGGGTGATTATAGCTGGAACATCTGTAGACCATAAAACTGGCTTTATTATTTGTGTTAGCTGCGAAACCGATTTCGTTTCTAAGAACGCCGAGTTCGTTGCTTTTGCAAAAGGTATCGCCGAAGCTGCCATCTCTCATAATGTGAAAAGCGCCGAAGAATTAAACGATACATTAATTAATGGTGCAAAAATATCAGATTTAATCAACGACAAATTAACCTCTATTGGTGAAAAAATTGGTGTTGCTAAATTCGAAAGAATTGAAGCTCCTTATGTAGCCTCTTATATCCATGGAGCAAACCGTATGGGTGTGTTAGTTAGTATGTCTGCTGAAGCTATAGAAGCTGGTAAAGACGTTGCAATGCAAATTGCAGCAATGAACCCATTGGCAGTTGATCCAGAAAGTATTCCTGTTGCATCTATCGAAAGAGAAAGAGCAATTGTAGTAGAAACTATGAAAGCAGATCCTAAGATGGCTGGTAAACCAGATGAGATGATTACTAAGATTGCTGAAGGGAAACTAAATGCTTTCTTTAAAGAAAATACTTTGCTTGCTCAAGCTTTCGTAAAAGATGGTAGCAAAACAGTAGGAGAATACCTAAAATCTGTAAGCGCTGATTTGAAAGTAATAGAATTCAAGCGTGTTGCTTTAGGATAAAAATTTTATCTAGATAAATAAAAAAGTTCCGAAATTTTCGGAACTTTTTTATTTTAAGACATTTGGTCTATAGTTGAAAAAAAATAACTAACAAGGCAATAAAAGCATACAACACATAAATTCCCCATCGCTCGAGTTTGTATTTTGCGTACAAAACCATGTTCAATCGAGTGACTATTAAAAAAAACGGTAAAGCATATCTTAATGATTCGCCTCTAAAAAACCCAAAGCCTGCCGCTACTGCAATCAATAAATAAAAAAAGGCCGGAAGTATTCGAATTATTCTTAATCCGAAACTTTGTTTGGTTTTTACTCTTGTATACATAATAAATCATTTTAAAGGATTCACACAATCTTTATTCGTCATTTAATGGAGCAGCAAATTAAAAAACCTAATGCTTATAAAATAGGATGGAAACACCGAATTATTACTGTTGAAAACACCTGCTAATCAAGTAGTTTTCATCACAAGTTGGCGCTATTTAACCCATTCCTTTTGGTTGCTCATAAAAAATTAATGTTATTTGCATAAATATATTCTACCATGCTTCCAAAATTCAAACGTATACTGCTTAAATTATCAGGTGAAGCTTTATTGGGCGATCAACGAAATGGCGATCCATTTAATCCAAAAATAATTGAACAGTATGCTTACGATATCAAATCTATTACCGATTTGGGCGTGCAGGTTGCAATCGTAATTGGAGGCGGTAATATTTATCGGGGAATGAATGAAGCAGATAGCGGTATTGAAAGAGCACATGGCGATTATATGGGTATGCTTGCTACGGTTTTAAATGCAATGGCAATGCAATCTATGCTTGAAAAAATTGGAGTGTATACCCGATTACAAAGTGCCATCCATATGGAACAAGTAGCCGAACCTTATATTCGGAGAAAGGCATTACGTCACTTAGAAAAAGGCCGTGTTGTATTATTTGGTGCGGGTACCGGTAACCCCTATTTCACTACGGATACTGCAGGTTCCCTTCGAGCTATCGAAATGAAAGCCGATGTAATTCTTAAAGGAACGAGAGTAAACGGAATTTATACTGCCGACCCAGAAAAAGATCCTACCGCAACTAGATTCGATAAAATCAGCTATCAAGAATGCATCAGCAAAAACCTCAAAGTGATGGATATGACGGCATTTACACTTTGCATGGAAAATAAATTGCCTATTATCGTTTTCAATATGAACCAACCCGGGAACCTCCTCAAAGTAATCGAAGGATATGATTTGGGGACGTTGGTCAGCTAGTCAACCACTTGTATAATATATTTTCCTCGTTTTCAAGGTCTCAGTAATTTCACTATCATGAAAAAACTGTTTTTTCTTTTTTCTTGTTTTACTACAGTGGTTGGATTTTCTCAACCAAAATTGACATTAACAGATGCAATTAACACAGCTCTAAAGAATAGTTACAATATCCAAATTGCTCAATATAATGTTGATATCAGCAGTATCGCTAACACCAATGGGTTTGCAGGCGGACTTCCCGTTGTAACTGTTACAGCAACCGACAATGAACAAATCACCAGTATTAATCAGAAATTCCCCGATCCGAGTCGAGATACAAAACGTGATAATGTTGGAACCAATAATTTGGCAGTAGGTGTTACAGGAAGCATGCTATTGTATAATGGGTTGCGTGTTCATGCAACTAAAAAAAGATTGGAAGAACTAGAACAACAAAATCAACAACTACTCTCTGTACAAATTCAAAATACGATTGCTTCTGTGATGGCAAAGTATTATGATATTCTGCGTCAGCAATATTTACTAAGAACCGTTGAAAGAACGATCGAGGTATCTAACCAAAAGTTGAATATCATTGAAGTTCGAAAAGAGACTGGAGTTGCAAATAACGCAGATATTTTTCAAGCCCAACTTGATTTAAATGCGAATATTCAGGCAAGAGAATCGCAGTTTCTTGCGATTGATCAGGCAAAGGCCGATTTGATAAACTTGATATTTCTAAAACCTGCCAATCAGAAAATTAGAATAGAAGATACCATCATTGTAGACAAAGCTGTTAGTCTAGACAGTGTTTTAAAACACTTGAGTTTAAATCCACAGGTTATTGCAACTCAACAACAAATTTATATCAACGAGCTGATCGAAAAAGAAACGGCAGCTGCCCGATATCCTAGTTTAAGGGCTACTACAGGATATAATTTAACTAGCGCAAAGAGCGCCGCAGGGTTTATTTTATTAAACCAGAGTTACGGACCTTTTGTAGGTTTAAATCTTTCTGTTCCAATATATAACGGCACAATCGCAAAGAAAAATCAACAGATTGCATCAATTAATACCCTTAATTCAAAACTGGCTTATGAAAATACGCTACTGAATTATGAAACAGGAACAGTAAAAACTTATCAGGTGTATAGTAATGCATTGAATCAGTTGAAAACCGAAATGGATAATTTTAAATTATCACAACAATTACTCACTTTGATTTCTCAAAAATTTGAATTAGGTCAGGCTACCATTATAGATGTAAAACAAGCTCAACAAAGTTTTGAAAATGCGAGTTACCGTTTAATCAATCTTACTTATACAGCAAAAGTTGCAGAAGTTGAATTAAAACGCTTGGCAAGTCAATTGAGTAATAAATAAAAAAATCCACACACACACATCGTTTATTTTATATTGCTGGTACGATTTTTGAATAGATATTGTTTGTAATATATAATCTAAAACTTACAAGATGGGGAAACTGAAATTTCTAGCACTATTTATTCTAGTCAGCTTATTTAATTTCTCTGTTAAAGCTCAAAATATTGATTCGGTATTGTCCAGTTTTTACGAAAAGTCGCCTTTCGAAAAAGTCTATGTTCAATTTGATAATAATCAATATGCTGCTGGACAAACCGTTTGGTATAAAGCTTATATCATGTCGGGGAATGATCCTTCTACAATTTCAAAGAATCTGTATATTAATTGGCATGATGAGCATGGCAAATTAATAAGTTCTACTATTACGCCAATTGTAAACGGGTATTCTTCGGGTTCGTATATTTTACCTGAAAAATATAGTGGTAGTGCTATTCAGGCAATTGCCTACACAAAATGGATGCGCAATTTTGATTCAGCATATTTTTTTCAGAAAAGTTTTCCAGTCATATCTTTTACTTCTCAAAAAGAAAAATCAATTACAGTTTTTCCTGAAATAGCTGTTCAATTCTTGCCTGAATCTGGTAATACCATTTTAAATAAACAAAATGTTATCGCCTTCAAAGCAGTAAATAAATTTGGGTTACCAGAAAATATCAAAGGGTATATTAAAAATAAAGAAGGAGATACCGTTACTTCTTTTAATTCAATCCACGATGGAATGGGAAAGTTTCAATACATGCCTTTCCCGAACGAAATTTATACTGCTGAGTGGAAAGATAGGTTTGGCAAAACTTATCAAAAAAGTTTACCTGATGCTCAAGAAGTTGGCATTAACTTAATTTTAGAAGCTGGTGATTCAAATAGAATGTTTCATATTCAAAGAACTGAATCGGCACCTGAATCCATGAAAAAAATATCTGTTATTGCACAGATGAATGGGGTGATTCTTTTCAAAGCGAATGCTAACCTTTCAGATAAAGAATCTGTTTCAAGTAGACTGCCAGTAAGTAAATTCGGATCAGGTATTTTACAATTAACCGTTTTTGATGCAAATAAACAGGCCCTTTGTGAGCGACTTCTATTTGTAAAAAATGAAGACTATCTTCTAAATACAATTGTTAGTTTCGATACTTTGAACACAGAAAAACGCGGAAAGAATGTTTTTGAAATAGAACTAAAAGATACCACTTCTGCTAGCTTGTCTCTTTCGATTACCGATGCAAACATAAATGCATCGCCGACGAATACAATTGATTCACACCTTTTACTGAATGCTGAATTAAAGGGAAATATCTACCAGCCTGCTTACTATTTTAGTTCTGGGGCAGATAGTGTTGCAAATCATTTAGACCTTGTGATGTTAACTAACGGATGGAGAAGATTTAACTGGAAAAACATCCTAAACAATTCTTCACCCGTTTTACCTTTTCAAAGAGATTCTGGATATCTAACATTATTAGGAAAAGTAGGTGGTATTAACGATGCTAAAATCAAAAAAGCAGGCATGATAAATTTGATTTTATTATCAAAGGATTCCAGTAAATCTATGCTGTTTCTCCCGCTCTTGAATGATGGGAGTTTTTCAGAAAAAAATGTAATATTTTTTGACACTGCAAAGATTTTTTATAAACTAAATGGAACGAGGCTTCCTTTTAAAAGCAACGTACAAATTGAGTCCGATTTTTTAAAAGCAGACCCCAAACGAACTACTAAAATAATTGAGCATAATTTTGATACAAGTGGCTTCAGCAAATTTCAATTCCTGATTGATCAACAAATTAGACTAGAAATATTAAAGAAACAGGCAAGTCTAAAGGAAGTAACTGTGTATTCAAAGAGAAAATCAAAAATTGAAGAATTAGACAAAAAATACACTTCGGGTATGTTTAAGGGTGACGCAAGATTTGTGTACGATCTGACATCCCCAGACGCAATTGGTGTTATGTCAGTCTTTGAATATCTAAACGGAAGAGTAGCAGGGCTTCAATTCAATAATGTTTTTGGTGCTTCTCCAACAGCTGTGTGGAGAGGAGGTAGTCCATCCTTTTATTTAGATGAATTTGCTACTACTGCTGATAATATTCAAAATATCAGTTTAAACGATATAGCATATATCAAAATTTTTAGTCCGCCTTTTATGGGTGGTTTTGGAGGTGCTGGAGGTGCTATTGCCATCTACACAAAAAAGGGGTCGGATATTAATTATACTGCAAGAAGTATGGACTATTTAAGCGTTTCTGGTTATTCAACAGTTCGCGAATTTTATTCGCCAGACTATGCAGAAAAAGAACAGGCGTATAGCACACTTGATCTAAGAGCTACCTTACTATGGAATCCTTGGATCAATTTTGATAAGTTTAATAGGAAAGTGAAAATAAGTTTTTATAATAATGATGTTACCCATTCCTTTCGTGTGATACTTGAAGGAATGGATTCAGAAGGAAAACTTTTACACTTTCATAAATTATTACAATAGATCTCCATGAATGTAGCAATCAATTCTAAATTACCTAATGTAGGCACTTCTATTTTTTCTGTAATGAGTCAGTTGGCAACTGAGCACAACGCTGTAAATCTTGGACAGGGGTTCCCCGATTTTCCAATGTCATCCGACCTAACAGAATTAGTAAGTAAAGCGATGCGTGATAATTTTAATCAATACGCACCAATGCCCGGTTATAGTTTACTTCGTGAGCGAATAGCTGAAAAAGCAAATTTCTTATATTGTACTAGTCTTGACCCAAACACACAGATTACTATTACGCCGGGTGGAACTTGTGCAATTTACACAGCCCTCACAACAGTATTACAACCTGGTGATGAGGTAATTGTTTTTGAACCTGCCTACGATTGTTATATTCCTACTATTGAATTAAATGGGGCAAAACCAGTTTTGATTTCTTTAGAATATCCCGATTATTGCATCCCATGGCACACTGTACAAAAGCAAATTAATTCGCGTACTCGAATGATCATCATCAATTCACCACATAATCCAACAGGATCTGTACTGAGTAAAAATGATATCAATGAATTGAGAAAGATCGTAGCAGATACCAATATCATCATCCTAAGCGATGAGGTATACGAACACCTGATCTTTGATAAAATACAGCATCAAAGTATTTTACGTTACCCCGATTTATTGGAAAGGAGTTTTGTATGTTTTTCATTTGGTAAGACTTATCATTGTACGGGTTGGAAACTAGGCTATTGCATTAGCTCGCCAGCATTGATGAAAGAGTTTCGGAAAGTATACCAGTTTAACGCATTTTGTTGTGATACACCCAAACAAGTTGCCTTGGCAACTTATTTGCAAAATCAAAATGCTTATCTGGAATTAGGAGGATTCGTTCAAAAGAAAAGAGATTATTTCAGAGAACTAATGAAAGCCACTCCATTTAAATGTATTCCTTCAAAAGGAAGTTATTTTGAATGTTATAGTTATGCAGATTTTTCAGATGAACTAGATATGGACCTTGCTGTTAGATTAATTAAAGATTATGGAATAGCAACCATTCCACTTTCAGCTTTTTATAAAAATGGAGAGGATAATAAAGTTTTACGCTTTTGTTTTGCCAAAAAAGAAACGACCCTCGAAAGGGCCGTTGAAAAATTAGCTAAACTAAGTAGATAAGTTTTATGAATGTTTTTTGTTCAAATCAAACCCCGCGTAAAAACCTAAGTCTTTAGCTAAAAAGAGTTTTGTAAGAAATGCTATTTGCCCTGTATGATAAGACAAGTGTTCGGTAACGTGCAAAATTATACCTACGCCAGTCAACTCGTATACCTGTACTTTTTTACGCATACATAAGTCGGCATCGCTAGCATTATTAATGCATTGAATACTTTGTTCAATTACGCTATTAAAAATTAATTTTAGTTCCTCTTTTGTTTTGCCCCCAGTAGCAGTAAATTCAGCATCTCTATTTCTATGATCAGGGGCTCCTCCTAAAGTACTAATGAGGTACTGTGTAATATTGCCACACAAATGCAATACCAAATTACCCATACTATTGAGTGCCGAGTTAGGCTTTAACCAAATTTGAGATTCATCTAACAAATCAATGCAAGCAATAATTCGGATATGGTTTTCTTTAATTCGATAAATACTTTGCTCTTTAAAGTCCAAACTTATATTCATATACCGTATTTGTTAATCAACTTCTAAACAATGTAAGCCCAAGCCTAAATGACTAGGCTAACATTGTTTACTTTTATCGCTTCACTTAATTAAAACCAACTTCCTATAAATGCTTCATTCACTGGCTGACCTTTTAATTTTTGAGCACGTTTTTTTCTTTGTTTGCGATGTTTAATCATCGCAATAATCATCAGTGGAATAAAGAGCAATGTTAATGGAGGGATTCCCAACATACTAATCCATCTTCCCCCAAACATATTACGCATTGGCCTTCTCAAGCGCTCAGAGATCAAATACATTCCTGGAACAATCACAAGGGTCATAAAGAATGCAAACGACAAACCAAAGATAATAGTCCATGATAAAGGTTTCCAGAATACTGCGTTATCTCCCCCAATATAGATATGAGGATTTAATTCTGAAAATAGTGTAATGAAATTAATATTAAAACCAACTGCTATTGGAAAGAAGGCAAGGATAGCTGCCATTGCAGTTAACAATACCGGAATGATACGGGTTTTCCCTGCTTGAATCACAGCTTCTTTAGTTTTCATTCCACGCATTCTCAGCTCATCGCTAAACTCAATTACCAGGATACCATTTTTTACTACGATACCGGCTAGTCCAATGATTCCGATACCCGTCATTACCACCGATACTTCCATCCCTGATATTGCAAAGCCCAACAACACTCCAATTACACTGAATATAATTTCGGTGAGGATAATAACGGGTTTACTAACCGAATTAAATTGTATTACCAGTATAAATAAAATCAACATTAAAGCAATCAGTAAAGCTTTTCCAAGAAATGCTCCGGTCTCTGCTTGTTGTTCTCCTTCACCTGTTTGTTTAATCGTAACATCCTCAGATTTCTTTTTGAACTCATCAATGTACTTTTTAATATCTTGGTTTACTGCAGTTGCGGTGTAGCCATTTAAAACAGTTGAACGAAGTGTAATCAAACGCTTTTGATTTTTCCTTTTTACACTACCAAGTGTACTAGTAGGCTCAATACTTACAAGTGAGATAATTGGAATATTCTTAATAGCACCACCGCTAGCCATATCGCGGAAACTGATTTTCATATTCAATAATTCCACTAGATTCTTTCGCTGGAACTCGTTATTACGTAGTTGAATCTTGAATTCATCTTTCCCTTCTTTAATCTTTGATACCTCTTTCCCAAACAATGCAGTTCTAATCGCTGATCCGATCTGCGCTGATGAAACGCCTTCTATTAAAGCGCGATCACGTTTTACAGTTAAAGTGAGTTCTGGGTTTTGTAGGTCTACTCCCATTTTTAATTCTTCAACTCCTGGTACTTGTATAGAATCAAGATAATTTTTCAGGCTTACTGCAGTCTTTATAAGATTATCAAATTCTTCACTAGATACTTCAATATTTACAGGCGATTCAGTAGGGGGGCCATTTTGTTCCTGATCCACACTGATCTCGGCTCCAGGAATTCCTTTAATAGCCCCACGAATTTTATCCAGTATCGGCTTTGTTGCCACACCGTCTCTTTTCGCAAATTCTACGAATGAAATTTGTAACCTTCCCAGTTCACTTCTTGTGCTTCTATCCCCACTCATCGGATCGCCAGCACCCACTGCCACATTACTAATTACACTTTCTACAATTGGATTATGTTTGCCATTTTCATTGCCTAATACTTTGTTTACACGTGCTTCTAATACCTTGGTAATAGAATCGGTATAGATAACATCAGTACCAACTGGTAATTTCAAATAAACGAAAATTTGATTTGGATCGCCTTTTGGAAAAAACACAACCGGTACTTTTCTGATTCCAAATAAAGCAACTGAGAAAAACAAAAGACCAAAAGTTCCTATTAATAAATACACGGGTTTCCAACCATTCAATGCCCAGCGTAATAAACTTTCGTAGTGGTTCATGATCCATGGCATCGCATTATTTTGGAATTTGTGAATCGCATTTTCTAATACAAAACGATTTAACAAAACGAGTAGCATAAAAAATATAAGTAGGTTTCCCCAGAAAGTAGCGCCCATGATATCTAATAACACGCCCAATATTATTGCTACCCAAAATCCTTTCTTTTTGAAGATGGCACTCTTTGATTCTTTTATACCATCCTCTTCTGGATGATTCATAAAATCAACTGCGAATACTGGATTCATGATAAATGCAACGACCAATGATGCTGCTAAAGTAAAGATCAACATAGTTGGTAAGTAGATCATGAATTTACCAATGATACCCGGCCAGAACAACAAAGGAAAGAAAGGTGCAAGTGTAGTTAGTGTTCCAGCTAATACTGGAATAAATACTTCTCCTGCAGCCATACGTGCAGAAACAGTGGCAGTTAATTTTCCCCTCCCGCCAACAAATATTCTGTGGGTATTTTCAATTACCACAATTGCGTCATCCACAATAATTCCTAATCCGAATAAGAGCGCAAATAGTACAATGAAATTAAGTGTAACGTGACCGCCAACAATTAGGTCGGCACCCGGTAAGAAAACAAATGCCACGAACATACTTAATGGTACTGAAAGTGCTACGAAGAATGCATTCACTACTCCCATAAAGAACATCAGAATAATCAATACGAGAATAAACCCTATTACAATAGAGTTTACAAGATCAGTAAAAGAGGATCTTGTTTTGATACTCATATCCCCAGTGATCACCGCCTTCAGATCTTTCGGAAATGTAGTCAACTTTAATTCGTCAACAATTTTCTTGACACCATCACTGGTTTCAATCAAATTCTCCCCACTTCTTTTGATAATATTAAGTGTAACAACATTTTTACCATCCAACCGTGCGTAACTCTCTTTTTCTTTTGCAGTGTCTTTAACTACTGCAATATCTTTCAAATAAATTGGTGCACCTGTTTGATTACGAATAATAATCTTTTCAATATCAGTAGCAGTTTTTAACTGCCCTTTCAATTGCAGATTACGTCGCATAGTTCCTACTTCAAGTAATCCGCCAGAGATATCTAAGTTTTCTCTTTGAATTGCATTTCCGATATCGTCAAATGTAACTCCAGCACTTTGCATGCGATAATTATCTACATTAATTTGAAATTCTCTTTCAGGAGCTCCAACAATGTCAACACGATTAATTTGTGAAAGATCTTCCAATTTATCTTTTAATTCATCCGCATATTTCTTTAATCTGGGAAGATCATAATCGCCACTTAGGTTAACATACATGATGGGCTGTTCACTAAAACTAATTTCAAGAGCAGTTGGTGGCGAAGTAAGATCTGTTGGCAAATCAACCTTGGCTTTGTCGATCGCATCCTTCACTTTTTGCAATGCAATATCTGTTTTAACATCTGTATCAAACTCAACCTGAATGGCTGAATAATCCTGCTGGGAAGTACTGGTGAATTTTTTGATCTTAGCACCAGTGATTCCTTTAATTTGTTTCTCTATTGGTCGGGTAACAAGGTTCTCTACATCCTTCGGTGAATTACCTACATAAATCGTCTGAACGTAAATAGTAGGAATTACGATATCCGGGAATTGCTCCTTAGGTAAAGTCAAAAACTGATAAATTCCTGCCAAACTCACAAATAACATGAGTAGGTATATTGATGTTTTATTCTTGATGCTCCAAGTGGTTGGTCCAAATTCTTTGAACTTTCCTTTAATATTTTCAAATGCACTCATACAAGTAGTTTAGTGTTTTCTTTGGTCTTAATATTTACCACAGGAATGATTCCGGGATATTTATTTCGACGCTGTTTATTTTACTTCAGTGGTAATGATCTGTCCTTCGTACAAACTCTGATACCCTTCAGTGATAATGGTATCGCCAGTTTGTAACCCGCTCTTAATTTCAATTTTATTACCATACAATTCACCAGTAATCACTAGTTTTTTACGAGCTACTAAGTTGCCATTCTCTTTTACAGCTAACAATACATAACGACCTTTTTCATCATTCTGTAAAATATTTACTGATATTGTAATCGCATTCTTAGTTTGATAATCCAATACATTTACCAAAGCAATTTGGTTTGGTCTAAAGCTTTTATCATTAGGGATTTTTGCTTCAACATAAAAACTACGACTAGCCGGGTCGATTAGTTTTCCAACCACATTTATTTTTGCTTCAATCGTTTTATTAATATCAGGTAAAGTTATTTTGATAGGCGTTCCTACAACTACAAGACTGGCATAGTTCTCAGGAATTTGTGTAGTAATCTTTAAATCATTCGTATTAACAACTTTGATCTGACCCGGCCCAGTAAAAATTTCACCAACTCTAATATTAACATCATCGGCAACGCCATTAACATTACTATAAACCGATGTAAATTTTAACTGTTCTTCTGATACCTTCATTTGTTCTTCTGCATTTTTAAATTGACTCTCCAAAGTTTCTACGTTATTTTTTGCAGTAATTAATTGAATTTCAGTACCGATATTTTGAGCCCAAAGATTCTGCTGTTTCTGATAGATATTATTTGCAAATGCCAACTGCGTTTTGATGGTCTGTAAACCTTGCTTTGCAGCTACTATACTTTGTTTAATAATAGCATCATCTAATTTCAGGATTAACTGACCATTCTTAACATTATCTCCTTTCTTTATAAAAAGTTCCCGAACCTGCCCGCCTGCGCCGCGTGGTGTGATATAAGAGATGTTAACTGCATCTACCTTACCCTGTAAATCGATGTAGTGCGAAAATGCTTCAGTGCCTATCACTGATACAGCAACCAGCTTAGCATTGTTCGTTTTTGCAGAAGGATCAGCTTTAATAACTTCGGCTTCCAGTTTAGCCACATCGGTATTAATCTGGATTTGTTGTTTCTTTAATTCTGAGAGTTTTGTTTTCTTTTCATTCAAAGCAGTGTCAGAATTTGATTTATTTCCACATGCAGCAATGGAGATGAAACCAGCGATTAAAAATATGTTTCTCAAGTTTTTCATTTTTGTTTTATTAGAAGTTAGTTTTAGAGTTTTCCGATTGCTTTATAAAAATCCACTTTTGCGATAATCGCTCCATATAATGCGTTGATATAGTTTGCCTGAGATGTTCTCATATCTGTTTGAGCAGCAGTAATCTCAGTATTAGATCCAGTACCCAATTCAAATTTCTTTTTAGTCTGATTGTACACATTCTCAGCGAGTTGCATATTTAGTTTCTGATAACGCAAGGTTATTATTGCAGCATTAAAATTCAGTTTGGCAGACTCGATTTCAGTATCAATTGAAAGTTTCAGATTATCGATCTGGTTTTCAGTCTCTCTTAAATCAATTCTTGATTTTTTAACCTTCGCATCCTTTGAAAATCCATCAAATATTGGAATAGAAATATTCAGTCCAATAAAAGAAGTTGTGAACCAATCTCCTTTCCCAAAAAAATTAAATTGATTTCGCTGTGCATTTTTTGTATACGCGCCTGATAAAGCCACCGTTGGTAAATAACTCAGTTGGTATCTTTTAATATTAAACTCATTTAGTTTTTTTGCGAGGTCTAAATATTGATACTCTTTTCTATTAGCGTATATAAAGGAAGTGTCTTTTGAAATATCTTCTTTGATATTATCTTCTGTTAATTCCTCAGTTAAAATCAGCGTATCTTTTGAAGGCATACCAATCAGCATCTTAAGCCCTAAATAACCGATCTCAATACTATTTATTATTTTTAATTTTTCTGTTTCAAGATTCGAGATTTGAACAGATATCTTATCTATATCAAGCTTTTCAACAAATCCGTTTTGGTATAATACTTTTGTATCGGACAGCAGTTTATTTAGTCTTTCAAGGTTGGCATCAAAAATGGCAATTTGTGTTTTACTGGCTACTAGCTGATAATATATTTTATATACATTTGATTTGATCGCCTCTTCAGTTACTTCAACATTTTTGTTCTGAAACTCCATACTAGTTGATCTCGCTTTCAAACCAATAAATACTTGCCCGTCGAAAAGCAACTGCTGTAACTGAAAGCCTGCATTGGCATTATATTTAGTGCCGAACTGAACAGGTATATAGGTACCTGCAGGTTGTCCAAATATTTCACCTGGCAAAAGTGAAGTGGGAATTTTTAAATAATCATTCCCACTAATCGATCCGGTTATACTAGGTAATGCTGCTGAGGTAATATCACGGTTTGTCTGGAACTGACTCTGTACATTTAATAAGGCGTTCTTTACTTGCAAATTATTTTTATGAGCATACTCTACGCAGTCTTTTATCGAAAATGTATGCCTCGTGACATTTTGTGCGTAGATAGTATTGCTTGAAATTAATATGCAAACAATCCAACCTATGCTGATCTTTGTTTTGTGGTTCATAACTTTATTTTATTTGTCTTTGACTCTTGTATTGTTCAATTTTTTTAATTCCCTTGATGGTTACAATTCCGTATAAAAAATTTTCAAGTATTTCCTGACTCACTTTGGTCAGATCATATTTTGAAACAGGAAATACATCTGTATTGAAAGTAAGAAAGATAGATTCTAAGTGAAATTTTGCAAGTATGTCAATATTGATTTCTTGCCGATACAATCCTTCATTAATACCACTTTCTAAATTTTCCTTTATAATGGAATAAAAGAAATCCTCCTTGTGCTGATGTAATTTCTTAAAACATTTGGGATGGTATTTTTGGATATCATGAACAATAGTTGGATTCAGATGCTTGAACATTTCCTGCATTGAGTCCATCGATAAAAAGATCTCATGTACACTATTTTCTTTATTTTTTTTATGTGTTTCACAGTCTTGATGATTTTTTTTAATCTCAATATCCAAAACACCTTCAACCAAAGCATCTTTATCGGCATAGTACTGGTAAATGGTTTTTTTACTAATACCTAAGTGATAAGCTATGTCATCCATACTCACACTTCGAATACCATATCGCATAAATAGTTCATAAGTTTGAGTAATGATTCTTTCTTGTGTTTCCATGATTAATAATAATCATACAAAACTACGGAAACTTTTGACTCAATTTAAGTTTCCATTATTTTTAATAGTAATTATTTGTTAAGCGGCTTAAAAAAAGGATAAACCAGTACTTAAAAGGAGGTATGGAGACCAGCCAATTGAAAACTGTTGATATTTTATAGAATTCCCGATTCTTCTTTAATTTACATTCAAATCAGACCATGCGAAAACTAAAAAAACAAGGTTTTAAGGAAACATTGGGGAAAGTATTACAGTTATTTTTCCAAGGTCTTATCGTATTGGCACCGATTGGCATTACCATGTGGGTTGTTTTTGGCTTATTTAATTGGGTAGATAGTTTCCTTCCAAACCTTATCAACAGTTTTGCGCCAGATCTGCTTCAAAAAGATGCCGCGGGCAATGTTCGGAGATTACCTGGGTTAGGGTTCCTGGTTGTAGTTTCACTGGTACTTTTTGTAGGATGGCTTTCTTCTCTCTTTGTTGTGGGAAGATTAGTTGCAGTTTTTGATACCGTTCTAGAACGAACTCCCGGCATCAAATTTATCTACTCTTCCGTGAAAGATTTTTTAGAGGCATTTGCTGGGAATAAAAAGAAATTCGATAAACCCGTACTCGTAAATGTAGATAGTACAGACGTTTGGAGAATTGGATTTATTACTCAAGAAACAAATACTGAAATTGGAATGGATCAACATTTCACAGTTTATGTTCCACACTCTTACGCTATCTCAGGCATTACTTATATAGTGCCTATCAACAAAATCAGGCAACTTCCGGCACATATACACCCCGCTGACGCGATGAAATATGCTGTTTCTGGTGGAGTATCTGCATTTCATGAATAGAACAAAATACATTTGAATGTAACTAATTGAGAGTGCTTCATTTATAAGCAGATCAAGAATCAATAGACGCATTTAACAAACAGAGTGCCGGCTAATTCCCTTAAATCCTATTACTTTGCGGTTTCAAGTAATCGAAATGAAACTGCATAATTTTAATTCAGGGCCCTCCATCCTGCCACTATCCGTTTTAGACCAGGCCTCAAAAGCTATTCATGATTTTAATAATACCGGATTATCTATATTAGAAATTGGCCATCGAACTTCTCATTTTCAAGAAGTATTAAACACTGCAGT
>JAYUFN010000274.1:0-4272 GCA_043738705.1 Bacteroidota bacterium | reverse complement strand
CTGGATGCGCTGGAGCAACATTTACTTTAACGGTACCAATAAAACCAGTACCAATAATCAATACTATTTTTGATACTATTTGTACTGGTTCTGCTTTTAATATAGTTCCAAGTCCAGTTCCACTAAACACAACCTATACATGGACAACCCCTAGCAGTATACCTTTTGGAAAAATAATTGGCGGCTCTGCAAATAGCACAGCATTAAATACCCTATCACAAACGCTTGTAAATACTGGAACAGTTCCAGCACAATTAATGTATACCATTACTCCTGTAGCCAATGGATGTAAGGGCAACAATTTTACTTTATTGGAAACTGTAGGAGTGCCTTTAAATTCAATTCCAAACACTTCTGCAATTATTTGTAGTGGTACAAGTTTTGATGTAACGCCATTATTGGTTCCGGCAAATACAAAATATACATGGGCAATCCAGTTAGTAGTACCAGCGGGTATGATTGTGGGAAGAAATCCACAAATAACACCTAAGACAAATGTTTCAGATACCCTTACTAATTTATCTAGTACGATGGCAACAGCTGTGTATTTGGTTACTCCAACAAATACTGGAGGTACAGGAACTAAATTTTTAGCAACCATTAATGTAAGAGTGGCTCCTAGAGCAACTCTTACCGGAAAACCTATTATTTGTGCTTATGCAAAAGACACTTTATCCGTTAGCTTTCTTGGCTTAGGCCCATGGAGCTTTGATTATCTCGATAACGGTGTAGCAAAAACAGAAAGAGGCATCGCAACTAACCCATACACTTGGATAGTTCCAACTCCATTATTATCAATCGGGAAAACGATTGCAATCACAAGAGTATACGATCAAGTTTGTGTAGATAGTGTCGACATAAGTCAGTTATCACAAAAAGTGATTCCATTACCAATTGGGAATATAATTTCCTTACATGGAAATTATATCTGTAACAATACAATTGATACCATGTGGATCAATTATTCCACATTAGATACTTTGAAATTTCAATGGACATTTAATGGCAATCAAATACCAGCCATCATATCAGATTCCATTTCAACCCTTACACCAGGTAGATACAATGCTTTGTTTACTAACCAAAGTGGATGTACCGATAGTTCGGCAACACCACTTAATTTAATTTATATACAACAACCGATTCTAAAATTCAACTTCGATAGTTACTGTATTAATAAACAAATGAATTTTAAAAATCTAACTGATACAAGTTTTATTGGCGCTACGGCTTGGTTATGGGATATGGGTGACAGTACTAGTAGAAACAGTTTCAATGCTTCAGCTATTTATCCATACGCGGGCAAACGTCATATTCGATTAACTGCAACGCAATTATATTGTCAATCGTACAAGACAACCATTGATTCCACTATTAATATTGAGCATCCAATTCCAAGCATCCGAATGCCCTCAATGAGTGCCTATTCTAGTCAACCTTTACCAATTACGGTTAGAAGCATCCCTACTTATCGCTATCGATGGACCCCCTCAAGGGGTATTGATTTTGCTGATAGTTCAACAGTCAATTTTAATTATCAGATCACCCAAGAATACCTCATCAATTTAATTTCTCCAGGTGGATGTATCACAAATGATTCGGTATTAGTAAGAGTATTTGATGACAACCTAGTAGGAATTTTTGTTCCAAAATCATTCTCTCCAAATGGAGATGGCAACAACGATAAATTGTATGCATATTTAACTGGCGTAAAAACTTTTCAATATTTTAAAGTCTATAATCGGTTCGGGAAGCTCATGTTCGAAACCAGGAATCCAGATGAAGGTTGGGATGGAACAATGGGTGGCACACCACAACCAATGGCTATCTATATCTGGGTTTCAGCCGGCATTGGCTTAGATGGTAATATGGTTGAACGAAAAGGCGGAATAATATTATTACGTTGATTAAACTAGTTTATGTTAAAACTGAAATATCTATTTCTACCAATAATTTGCTTCTATGCTTGCACTGAAAATGCATTTGCACAGGATCCCATTTTCTCTCAATTCTATTCATCTCCGATGAGTGTAAACCCCGCATTGGCGGGTAATGGAGATGCCAGTTGGCGCGTTGTTGGAAATCATAGAAGTCAGTGGATTGGTCAAGGATTAGATCCTCTTACAACAAGCAGTATTTCTATTGATGGAAAACTATTTAAACAAGAGAATAATGAATCGAATTATATAGGAGGAGGTTTATTATTTCTGCAAGACAAAGGATTAGCGGGTGCTTTTAAAACAAATTCTATTCACCTGATAGTAAGCTCACACGTGAGTTTGGATGCGGATGATGCTAGTGGTTTATCGGCAGGGATTGGCGGTACCTATTCAAATACGATGATTGATTTTTCGCAGTTATCATTCGCACAACAATTAGGGTCCTCTGGATTTAATAGAGCACTTCCTACAATGGAGCCCAACCTTTCAAATGTGAAACCGTATTTCTCTATGTTTGCCGGAATCAATTATACTTTAAATACCGAAACTTCAAGCTTTGATATTGGTGTAGCTGGATATCGCTTCATGAAAACAAATCGTTCTGCGCTAAATGATCCTACACAACTTGATCCACCTAGGTATAATTTTCATGCGGGTTATCAAACCTATCTTAATGAGCGCTTAGTATTGAATACAAATGCTATTTACGTTTTAGAAAGTAATATGCAATCTTATACTGTTGGATTAAACTTTGGAACATTTTTAGACAATGCAGAAAACCCAACCATTTTAAATACAGGATTATGGTATCGTGGAAATGAAGCCATTATCCCCTATTTGGGTTTATCGTATGGAAACTTCCAGGTAGGACTTACCTACGACATTCCTATGTCTGTGTCAAATTCTTCGTTAAACACCCTAAAGACTTACGAGTTCTCGCTAATTTTCAGGTCACCAAAAAGAAATGCGAAGGCGATACCATGTCCGTGGAAGTAGCAGCATTTCAATAAATGGTTGGCACCTAAAGAAAAGATAACAATCAGGATATTTTCTTTGCAGGCAACATTATTTAGTGTTCTTGTATCTTAAAATTGTTTAATCAGTTTTTAAGGATTAACTATAACTTAATTTTTCAGTAAATTGATTTTTTCGATTTATGAAATCATAAACTTACAGTAGATTTGAGTCCTCCCTCTGAATATCATCTACCAAAAGTTTAAGTTCGTTTGTAGTAACCCCCATAAATGCTGAAGTACTAAGTAAACTTTTGATGATTTATATAATCATATCATCCAGTTTTCGATTTTCAATTGCAAATAAAATTAAATAGCTATACACAACTGTATTTATGGAACAATTGAATAAGTTTGAAAGAAAGAAATTAAAAAGACCTATTTTTTTGCAGGCGCTAGCATTGATAGTGCTTTTTGTTTTTTTAACAGGATCCCTTTGCGCTCAAAGTACAACAAGTACTTGTTCGGGGGTTTCTTTCAGCTATAATAATGAGCCAGGTTATGTGGCAGGTGAAACATATAGTTGGACCATCCTATCTGCTTCGGCAAGTATATCCGGACAAACCCTTGGAGCTGGAGGAGCTAGTGCCATTACTCAAACACTTACTAATTCGGGAACTACTGCTGCAACAATTACCTATAATGTAATTACTTCTCAGCCATCTACCTTTACCCTAACTGTTACTGTTAATCCAGCAGCCAGTTTAACCAATACAGCCTCTTTTAATTCGCCAATTTGTTCGGCCATTTCGCAGAATTATTCTGCACTCTCCAATATTGCGGGAACGTCCATTACGTGGACTAGATCTTCAGTTACTGGTATCAGTAATACTGCAGGTGCTGGAACTACATCTGTAATCGAGGCCCTAATTAATACAACAACAGCTCCAATTACAGTTCCTTATTTATTTACTTTATCAACGCCTAGCAGTTGTGTGAGTACGCAAACCATTAATGCAGTAGTTAATCCAACAGCAAGCCTCACAAGTAGTTTAACAGCTCCTGCTATTTGTAGTGGTTCACAATTCAGCTACACACCAACTTCAGCAACCTCCGGCGCAGCTTTTGCTTGGATCAGGGCAATACAACCCAATATCAGCAATGGTCTAGTTAATGGTACCGGAAATCCTCTCGAAACACTTGTAAATACGAGTAGTTCTAATGCTCCCGTTTCTTATGTATATACAGTTTCCGCGAATGGCTGCTCCAATACACAAAGTGTACTAGTACAAGTAAAACCTACTCCTACGGTATCATCTCCACAAAATGCTTCTGCTTGTAATAATGGCTCTTTCACTATTAATCCAGCTGGAGTACCC
>JAYUFN010000273.1:0-4292 GCA_043738705.1 Bacteroidota bacterium | reverse complement strand
TGAATGAGGTTCTATCCCAATCTAAACTGCATCCTAGTTTCCTTAATTGCTGTAAAATAATGCCACCATACTTTTCTTTCCATTCCCATGCATAGTTTAAAAATTCATCTCTACTCAGCGATGATTTAGCAATTCCTCTTTCGCGCAGCATGGCAACTACTTTTGCCTCTGTGGCAATCGATGCGTGGTCGGTACCTGGCACCCAACAGGCGTTTTTGCCCATCATACGAGCCCTTCTTACTAAAATATCTTGAATAGAATTATTTAAACAATGCCCCATATGTAAAACGCCAGTTACATTGGGTGGGGGAATAACAATGGTATATGGCTCACGCTCATCTGGTTTACTACTGAAATAACCCTTTTCGATCCAATGGGAATACCATTTTATTTCAACTTCTGTAGGAATATAGTTTTTGCTTAGTTCCATGCTTTCACCTGCGTTTTAATAGGCTGCAAAAGTAAGGAAAAGCTGGGTGGGGAAACAGGAAAGTGTGTCTTGGTTGATTACCCCGCAGACGAATGGCAATTTCCACTAGTTTTTTGACAGGTACTGGAACAGCCTATATAGCGTAAGTTCGCTAAAAACGGTAAAATGGATTTCAAAATGTTTTTTTGGGTACAATGGTTCTAACTTGAAGAACATTAGTTTTGTGCATCCAAATAAAAAATTAATTATTACGTTTGAAATTTTAAATTGTTTATGCGTTTTGCAGTAGTAGATATAGAAACAACAGGGGGATTCCCCCAACAGCATGGTATTACTGAAATTGCAATCGTGCTGATGGATGGTAGCGAAATTGAAGGTAAGTTCTCGACTTTGGTAAATCCACACCAAGCAATTCCACCTTTTATTGCAAACATGACCGGCATCTCCGATGAAATGGTTTCTAAAGCGCCGTCATTCGAAATTGTGGCGGGAAATATTTTTCAGTTATTAAAGGATAGGGTATTTGTTGCACACAATGTAAATTTCGATTACTCATTTGTAAAACACCATTTGCAATCGGCTGGGCATGATTTACAAACACCAAAATTATGCACCATCAGGATGAGCAGAAAAGTGTTCCCGGGATTTAGAAAATATGGGTTGGGAAATTTGACTAGAGAATTGGGGATTCGGATTGAAGAACGACATAGGGCAGGAGGAGATGCTTTGGCAACCGCACAAGTGTTGCAGATGATAATGGAAAAAGACGGGATGCATGTAATAAAAGACATGTTGAAAAAAGAAAATCGGTTACAAATTCTCCCCCCAAATTTACCTGAACAACTAGTAAAGGATTTGCCTAAAGTACCCGGTGTGTATTATTTTAAAGACCAGAAAGAGAAAGTAATCTATGTAGGGAAAGCGAAGAATTTGCAGAAAAGAGTAGTGAGCCATTTTACTGGATTAGATACAAGTAAAAAACGTCAGGAATTTTTGCGCAATATTTATTCGATCAGTTTCCAAATTTGCCCTACTGAATTTTCTGCTTCTTTATTGGAAAGCGTTGAAATAAAAAGGTTATGGCCCATTCATAATAAAAGTCAAAAGCGTTATGAGCAATTATGGGGACTTTATCATTTTGAGGATAGTAGGGGATTTTTAAGACTGGCTATTGATAAGAAACAAAAACATACACAACCGATAGCCTGTTTTGCTTTACTAACTGATGCGCACAGGATGTTATGGAAACTAATACGCGATTTTAATTTGCATCCGGTACTTTGTTTTTTAGATAAAACGCTAATCGAAACCTACCCAGATGCAGATGAATATAACTTATCGGTTTTGTCTGCGATCCACTGGATGCAATCAAAAAAAGAGACCTACCTAATTCGCGAAAAAAATAATTGCGTATTAATAGAAGATGGTAAATTTTACGGCATGGGGGCTGTTGATTACCAAATGGAAATGACAGAATTAGCCGCTATAAAATTGATGTTAACTGAATATCCTGAAAATGAAGTAATCAAATCTATGATCAGGCATTTTATCGAAAAAAATCCAGCCAAAGTAATTCAAATAGCATAAGATATCAACAAGTCGACCACAAATAAGCTGTGCGTATTTTCTTTTTTTCTTTCCCAATTGAGCTGTTACATTCGCATCCTTAAAAATGTTTAATTTCTTTTTAATCGATGTCGCTTATGCATACTTTTTCCGCATTAATCAGTAGTAAACTAAATATTCGTGTTGTACAAGTTGAAGCAGTTCTTTCTTTATTAGCAGAGACGGCAACTGTTCCTTTTATAGCCCGATACCGGAAGGATAAAACGGGTGGATTAGATGAAGTACAGATTCAGCAGATTTTGGATGAGTCTAAATTATTTAAAGAGTTTTATGATAGAAAATCGTTTATTCAAAAAACAATTTCAGAACAAAATAGAATGACTGAAGCTTTGCAGAAAAAATTAGACACTGCAAACAATATTGCTGAATTGGAAGATATTTATCTGCCTTTTAAACCAAAAAGAAAAACGAAAGCGCTAGTTGCGCGCGAGAACGGCTTGGAGCCACTTGCTTTTTGGATATTGGAACAGCATTCGAAGGCTGTGGCAGAAGAAGCGGCTGCATTTATCAATGAGCATATTAAAAATACTGACGAAGCACTGCAAGGAGCTAGAGATATCATTGCTGAATGGGTAAATGAAGACGCAATTGTACGAGCTAAGCTAAGAAGGCTTTTCGACGATACTGCTCTTTTTCAAAGTAAAGTACTGACCGGTAAAGAATCGGGGGGAATTAAGTATAAAGATTATTTCGATTTTTCTGAACTAATTTCTAAAATTCCATCTCATCGGATACTCGCTATTTTAAGAGGATTCTTAGAGGGGTTTTTAAGAATGAGTATTCAGCCTTTTGAAGAAGATGCCATTATACTGATCGAAACTATTTACTGCAAAGGAATGACAGAAGCTGGCGATCATGTAAAGAAAGCTATTAAAGATGCATATCGCAGATTGTTGCAACCTAGCTTAGAATCGGAATTCAGATCCGCACTTAAACAAAAAGCAGATGAAGAAGCTATTTCGGTATTTGCTGAAAACCTAAGGCAATTATTATTAAGTGCGCCATTGGGTAGTAAAAGGGTTTTAGCAATTGATCCCGGGTATCGAACTGGATGTAAAGTGGTATGCCTAGATGAAAAAGGGGAATTGCAAAAAACAGATCTTATTTATATTCATGAGCTGAATCGTTTATACGATAGTGAATATAAAATAAAAGAACTTGTAAAGCAATACCAGATTGAAGTGTTTGCGATTGGTGATGGAACTGCAGGAAGAGAAACAGAACAGTTTATTAAAAAAATAGAATTGGGATTACCCATTTTTATGGTTAACGAAGATGGGGCTTCTATTTATTCAGCATCTGAAATTGCCCGCGAAGAATTTCCTGATCAGGACATAACCGTTAGGGGCTCTGTAAGTATTGGTCGGAGGTTGATGGACCCATTGGCAGAGCTGGTTAAAATTGATCCAAAAAGTATTGGTGTTGGGCAATATCAGCATGATGTAAACCAGTTTCGTTTAAAAGAAAAGTTAGATCAAACTGTGATAAGTTGTGTGAATAGCGTTGGTGTGAACTTGAATACTGCCAGTAAGCATTTATTGAGTTATGTAAGTGGAATTAGTGCAGGACTTGCTGAAAATATTGTTCGGTATCGTTCAGAGATCGGAAAATTTACCGACAGAAATCAATTGTTGAAAGTTCCTCGATTAGGTGGAAAAGCATTTGAACAATCTGCTGGTTTTTTACGAATTCATGATTCAGTTAATCCGCTAGATAAAACTTCGGTTCATCCTGAAGCGTATCAGCTGGTAGAAAAAATGGGAGCTGACCTAGGGGCAGATATTATAAATTTGATTGCGAATGAAGTAATGCTGAAAAATATTGACCCCAAAAAATATATTTCGGAAAATTTAGGAGAATTAACGATTCGCGATATCTTAAACGAATTACGAAAACCGGGGTTAGATCCTCGTTCAGAATTAGAAGAATTTGAATACGCAGGAATCTATAAAATTGAAGATGTTCAAGTTGGAATGATTGTTCCAGGTATTGTAACAAATATTACGCGCTTTGGAGCTTTTGTAGATATTGGAGTAAAGCAAGATGGTTTGGTTCATGTAAGTGAGATCTCGCACAAATATATTACAGACCCCAATGAAGCGTTGAAGTTGAATGATAAAGTTCAAGTAAAAATAATGGAAGTGGATATCTCACGTAAACGCATAGCGCTATCAATAAAACAAACACAGGTAGCCCCAGCAAGATCCCTAAAAATAAATAGACCAGCTTCTTCCAG
>JAYUFN010000272.1:0-4302 GCA_043738705.1 Bacteroidota bacterium | reverse complement strand
AAAGTAATGCCCCGCAAGAGTGGAATGGCACATTTAGCAATATTGAAAATAATTTTGCGCCTTGGAAATTCTCACCTGACGACAGGGATGCTTGGGTTGCTGAAATGTAGCTTATCCGATTTTATATAAATGGCTTAAATACTATTCTGTAAAACTGCAACATAGCTGTTAACAGGAAAATAATTCCCATCACCATATTGAGCGATTTATTACTTGCGTTAAGTTTATTAACCAGCCAGTTTCCGCCATGAATATAAACGGCTAATCCAGTTAACGTTCCTGTTCCAGCCCCGATTGTAAAAAGGTTGAAATCAAATGTATTGATAGCAAGTAATTTGGATTGAATAAAGGTTGATGACCACAGAAACCAAAATGGAATCTGAACTGGGTTCAATGCACTCATCATGAGCCCTAATAAAAATCTATTCAATTTATTATTTAATACCAGTGCTTTCTTTTCTGTGTGTTGTTTTGTGGCAGTTATAAATGCCCACACCCCCAATACCAAAAACAATACTACTGTAAGCCAACCCAATGCTAGAAATACAGTACGATGCTGAACTACCCAGTCCATTCCAGTAAGTGCAAAGCGTAAATAAATCATTTCAACGATCGCAGCCCCAATTGCAAATTGCCATGCTTTCTTGAAGCCTTCCTGCAACCCAACTTGGGTAGCTGTAAAGCTCATGTTTCCAAGTGGCAACTGGCCCAAGAAACTCACCAAAAAGCCATATAAAAGGGTAGTGATCATTTTATGAATATGTATGCAATAATAACTACTCCATCCAACTATTCCATAAAATATATATTTAAGAAGGCCCTTGATTTACACGATTCAAAATTCAATTACATTCGCATAAACTTTGCTTTATGAAGATCAATACAATGGCCGAAATGAGGATGAATGGGGAAACACCCGAAATATTATTTTGGGTTGGATGTGCCGGAAGTTTTGACCAAAGAGCGCAAAAAATAACTAAAGCATTTGCTACTATCCTCGATAAAGTTGGAATTAATTATGCCATTTTAGGCAAGGAAGAAGCCTGTACCGGCGATCCTGCCAGAAGAGCCGGTAATGAATTTTTATTTCAGATGATGGCTTATCAGAATATTCAGGTATTGAATGGGTACGGGATCAAAAAAATTGTCACTACTTGCCCACACTGTTTCAATACCCTTAAAAACGAATACCCGGAATTAGGGGGGACTTATGAAGTAATACATCATACAATTCTGCTTCAAGAATTGATTGATGACGGTAAAATTAAATTAAAAGGTGGGGGGATTTTCAAAGGCAAAAAAATTTCTTACCACGACAGCTGCTACCTAGGACGCTCAAATAATATTTATGAAGCCCCCCGAAAAGTACTTGAGGCATTAGATGCTGAGTTGGTTGAGATGAAACGTTGCCGATCCAATGGTTTGTGTTGTGGAGCCGGGGGTGCCCAGATGTTTAAAGAAGATGAAAAAGGCGATAGGAGAATCAATATTGAAAGGGTTGATGAAGCCTTAGCAACAGGTGCTTCTTTCGTAGCTTCAGCCTGCCCATTTTGCAATACGATGTTGACTGATGGTGTTAAGAATCGCGAAAAAGAGGATTCTGTAATTGTTTTAGATATTGCAGAAATGATTGCGGCTTCTATGGAATAGTAAGTTATTTTTGTAGTATGAATTTTGAATACGCACACCTCATCCCAGAAGACTTCCACCCGCAATCCAAAGTTTGGATCTACCAGAGCAGTCGATTATTTTTTATTAGTGAAGCACTGGAAATTGAAGAGATCCTAAATAATTTTGTTGATAATTGGAAAAGTCATGGCGCTCCTGTAAAAGGTTATGCCAACTTGTTATTTGGACAATTTATTGTGCTGATAGCAGACGAAACCAACACCACTGTTGGTGGATGTAGTACAGATGCGTCTGTTCACATCATCCAGCAAATTGAAGCAACCTTCAAAGTAGATATGTTTAATCGCCAGAACCTAGCTTTCGTTGTAAAAGATACTATTCAAACACTCCCGTTAGCACAATTGAAATATGGTTTTGAAAATGGTTTTTTAAATGCTGAAACTTTGTATTTAAATAATCTTGTAGCAACTAAACATGATTTGCTGAATCATTGGATTATTCCGGTAAAAGAAAGTTGGCTTTCTGCTAAAATGCCTCAAGCAATTATTTAATTCAATTTTTGACTATTTTTTAAATATTAAAAATGATTGGGTAACCCTTCCTACCTTGCCTCCATGTATATTGTTTACGGAATACCGAATTGCAACACTGTTAAAAGTGCTATTAATTGGCTTAAAGTACACCAAAAGTCATACACATTTTACGATTATAAAAAGCAGGGAATAACAGCTGAGAAGCTCCAGGAATGGATTAAACAAAAAGGATGGGAAACTTTAATCAACAAAAAAGGAACCACTTGGCGATCTTTGGACATCCTCCAACAAAAAAAGATAGTAAACGAAAAATTAGCCATTAATTATCTAATGGAAAACAATAGTTCAATTAGGAGGCCAATCATTGAATTGGACAAAAAAATTGTTATGATTGGATTCGACGAATCAATCTACACCCTTCTTTTCTCAATATAAATGGTGATTATTTTGTCAATAATGATTTCAAAGTTTCCTGCAACTCAGTACCTCGTAAATTTTTACCAATAATTTTTCCAACAGGGTCAATCAGCATATTTGAAGGGATCTGGTGTATTTTGTATAATAGTGCAACCTCATTATTCCAATATTGCAAATCACTAAGATGAGTCCAGGTAAGGTTATCAGCTTTTATGGCTTGCAACCACTTTGTCCTATCCTGATCAAGTGATATCCCAAGCACGGTAAAGTTTTTGTCTTTGTACTTATTGTAAACATTCACAACATTTGGATTTTCCTGCCTGCATGGACCGCACCAGCTCGCCCAAAAATCAACCAACACATATTTGCCTTTAAAAGAAGAAAGGGCAATAGATTTACCATTGATATCTTTTTGAGTAAAATCAAGCGACATTGAACCAACTACTCCTAGTTTGCTCTCATTGATAGCATTCTCAATTACTTTAGCATAAGGACCTTTTTTTGCTTCTCCTACAAAGCTATTATAATAAGATTCTATTTCTGTGATGCCACCTTCCAATAACGGATTTATAACATACAAAACAAATGGAGAGATTGAAGACTCAGGTTTTTGTTTCATGAAAGCCGAAGCACTTTTAATCAAAGCCGTTTTACCTTCATTAAATTCCTTCATTAGATTATTGCGCGTAGTAGCATCTTTTTCTGAATTAATTTGAGTTGCAAGTTTACTAAGTTTGTCTTTATATGGATCAAGTTGTACTTTAAAGATTTGATAATCTAATTCTGTTTGTGATCCACTAATTTTGAAAGAAGAGATTGAATGGATATCCCCGGAAATGGATACCTGTTCGTTTGAAATAAATAGGTCTGTAAGATCTTTGATTCCAGAAAAACTCAATTGTAATATATCAGGATCCGCTAAACTCCCAGTAAGCACAAAAGTGCCATTCGCGGAAGTTGCAGTAGCAACCGTTTTGCCATTATTACCAGACTTTAAAATCACCTGAGAACTATCTTTTAAACCAATGATCTGCCCCTTGATTTCAAAACTATTTGACTTTGGTTGCGCGAATGAAAGTACTGGCAGTAATAAAAATATAATAATTTTTTGCATAACTATTTAGAGTGACGTTCTTTTAAAATATTTACAACATTAGTTAGACGATAACCCTTTGCGTTCAACAATAATAAATAATGAAACATCAGGTCAGCGGCCTCATTTAAAAATAAATCTTCATCATCGTCTTTTGCTTCAATTACTAATTCCACAGCCTCCTCTCCCACTTTTTGAGCTATTTTATTAATCCCTTTTTCAAACAACTTGGCTACATAAGACTCATTTGGAGATGCTTTTTTGCGCAGCTCAATAATATCTTCCAGATAGTTTAAAAAATTGCTACTATGGTTTTTTTCCATCCAGCAAGTATCCGCGCCAGTATGACAAACAGGACCCGTTGGATGCGCTTTAATCAGTAAAGTATCGTTATCACAATCAACTGTAATAGATTTCAATTCAAGAAAATTACCGCTTTCTTCCCCTTTGGTCCAGAGCCTTTGTTTTGATCTACTAAAAAAGGTAACTCTTCCCAGCTCCTCTGTTTTCTGCAAAGCGGCTTCGTTCATAAATCCTAGCATCAATACTTTTTCAGTATCAAAATCCTGCACAATAGCAGGAACGAGTGCATCAGCATATTTACTAAAATCTATTTTCATGCTTCAATTT
>JAYUFN010000271.1:0-1487 GCA_043738705.1 Bacteroidota bacterium | reverse complement strand
TTTACTTCTATCAAATATTTTAACATCCAACTCTTCTTCCAATTTCTTAATCATCATACTCAAAGTTGCTTGAGTAACAAAGCATGATTCTGCAGCTTTTACAAAATTTTTTAGTTTATCAACCGCGATGATGTATTCTAATTGCTGTAAATTCATATATAGATTTTATCTATACAAAGATATAAAATATCAGTTTGATTTATAACTAAAGAATGTACAAATTTGCTACGTAAATTTTTATTTAAAACTAATTCAATATGGAAAATAACTCAAACAGTACTGGCACATGCCCATTTCACTTTGGTAAAAAAAAATCAAATGTAAGTGGTGGTGGCACACAAAATCAAAACTGGTGGCCAAATCAATTAAAATTAAATACGCTTAGACAGGGCTCAACTCTGTCAAACCCATTGGATAAAGCATTTAATTATGCAGATGAATTTAAAAACCTTGATATGGAGTCTCTAAAAAAAGATTTGCATGCTTTAATGACCGACTCACAATACTGGTGGCCAGCTGATTTTGGACATTATGGCCCACTTTTTATCCGAATGGCATGGCACAGTGCTGGCACATACCGCACAGGCGATGGACGTGGCGGTGCAGGTGCGGGTCAACAACGTTTTGCGCCATTAAATAGTTGGCCAGATAATGGAAATTTGGACAAAGCACGAAGATTGTTGTTGCCAATTAAATTAAAATATGGTCAAAAAATTTCGTGGGCTGATTTAGTGATTCTTACAGGAAATATAGCATTAGAATCGATGGGCTTTAAAACCTTTGGTTTTGCTGGTGGTAGAGAAGATGTTTGGGAACCAGAACAAGATATATATTGGGGTAATGAAACAAAATGGTTAGATGATAAACGTTATACTGGAGAACGTGAATTAGAAAACCCTTTAGCAGCGGTACAAATGGGATTAATTTATGTCAATCCAGAAGGACCAAACGGTAAACCCGACCCAATAGCTGCTGCAATAGATATTCGCGAAACCTTTGCGCGTATGGCGATGAACGATGAAGAAACCGTAGCACTTATAGCGGGTGGGCATACTTTTGGAAAAACTCATGGTGCTGGCGATGCTAGTTTAGTAGGATCAGAGCCAGAAGCAGGAGCAATAGAACATCAAGGTTTTGGATGGTTAAGCAGATTTTTAACAGGCAAAGGCAAAGATACCATTACCAGTGGCTTAGAAGTTACTTGGACTCAAACACCCACTAAATGGAGCAATAACTTTTTTGAAAATTTATTTAGTTACGAATGGGAACTATCAAAAAGTCCTGCAGGAGCGCATCAATGGATCGCTAAAAATGCCAGTGCTGTAATTCCTGATGCTCACGATGCATTTAAAAAACATTTGCCAACGATGCTAACTACGGATTTATCATTAAGATTAGATCCTGCGTATGAAAAAATTTCACGCCATTTTTACGAAAATCCAGATGCATTTGCTAACGCATTCGCTCGCGCTTGGTTTAAACTAACG
>JAYUFN010000270.1:0-4307 GCA_043738705.1 Bacteroidota bacterium | reverse complement strand
GTTAAGCCATTTTATGAAAATATAAAATTTTATAATTTCACGAAAAAGCCCCAGAAAAATTCTAGGGCTCCATTATTATCAAAAAATAAAATATTATGAAAGCTAATTTATTGAGGCATTTGTTTTTTTAGTTTAACTTCTACCACACCGTTAGAAACATCTGGGCCATATTTAAGTTTCGAAGCTTCGCCTTTTAATATATTAATACTTTCAATGGTTTTGGGATCTAATTGATTCATCGTGGTGCTATCCGATTTAACTCCATCAATATAATAAATAGCTTTCCGATCAATTAATTGAACTGTTTTTATTTTACCCTCTTTATTAGAAGAAAGTTCAACACGTTCCAATTTTATATCTGTAACTTTTAGTTTAGAAGAAATTAATACCACTCCATTCTCACCTTCCTTTCCAAATTTCTTAATAGCTTCTTCTCCTTTCCACACATCGACTCTTGCAATTATATCTGGATTTAATTTATGAAAAGCTATAGTGTCTATTTTAACCCCATCTAAATAAATAACTGCATGCTTACCAATTGGAGTAATAGGGCCGTATAAATTTATCTTCGGGCTATTTGTGTCTTTTAAAACAAATTTTTTAATTTCTTCTTTTACAAGTGGTGATTCAGTAACCGTTACATTATTATGTTTATCCTGAATGATCACATTTATTATATCTGTTTTGTAATTTTCTATATTGGACAAATATGCTTGTACACCTTCCAAAATACTTACAGCAAACTTTTTTTGATAAGCAACATCTTGTAATAATTTCAAATCTTCTTGATTGGTGATAAATCCAGTTTCAATTAATGCAGAAGGGCATTTAACAGCTTGTAATACCCAAATTCCAGCGTTCCTACTTTTGATACCCAAAAATGTGTTTAAGTTTTTAATAGAGTTAGCTAATTCATTAGCAAAAATTGCATTTGCATTATAATTCACAGCTTTCTCTTTATTGGCGATATATATTTCCATTCCCTTTGAAGGGTTTGCTTCTTTTTTACCGTTTTCGTGTTGAATTGGTGCAGCATCATTACAATGCAACGAAATAAAAAGATCTGCCTTCTGTGCATTAGCAAAATCTGCTTTTTCTTGAACAGAATTGAACACATCTGTTTCTCTTGTAAGAATGATTTTAATATTCGAATTGGTGTTTGCTGCTTTGACTGCTTTTGCAAATTGCAATGCGAGTTCCGCTTCTGAAACTTTTGAAGATGGTGAAAGTGCCCCATGGTCTGTTCCTCCATGTCCAGCATCAATCACAACTATATAGGTCTTGTTTAAATTAAATGAGCGTCTAAGTTGTAAAGTTGGGTTTGTTTGATTGCCCTTAATCTTATCAGCAACGGTTTCCATCAAAGTGCCTACAGATAAGGGTTGGGCATGATCAATCCCTTTACTTCTAAAGGCAAAGAGTACAACTACTATTGCCAGTAAAGGCAGAATAACTAGTCTACGCAAGTAAGAAAATCTTGGATTTTTATTATTGGTGATCATTGCAAGTCTTCGTTTAATGGGTGAAAAGAAAAAAGGGTTGGTGAGTAGAAACTGCTGCTGAGGATATGCCGCCGTTAATAACATTTGTGCTAGTGAAGCGCTATCACCATTTTGCACAGATTTATTATCGGCAATAAATTCATGAATCATTTCCATCTCCTTTTTCAACAGCCAGAAAAAAGGGTTGAACCATCCGGCCACTAGTACCACTTGAATCAGCACTTTATCAATGCTGTGTTTTTGTTGTACGTGCGTTAGCTCATGCTCTAGCATCTGTTTGCCTGCATCGCTTCGCAGGTCGATGGCCTCATGCCAAAATATATAGTGAAAAAAAGAAAAGGGCGTCCCCTTTACTTGGGTGAGAATGAGATACACATCCCCCACATTTTTGCAGGAATGTTTTTTGAGTAAACCATATAAACGGAATAGCCCGGTGACCAATAAACCCAACATCACTGCTGCTATTAAGCAATAGGCCGCTACTGCAAAACCTTCCCAGGTGAACTGGTAACTGGTCTTTGCAAGGCTAGCATCGATCTCAGCATTATTGTCCGCAACGATCGATAAAAAATTGATCACTTGCGCATCGCTGGCAACTGGTTTGGCCCATTGAATTTTAATCAATGGAATGATCCAAGACATTATTAGCACGCTAATTAAATAGAAGCGATTATACTGATGAAATTTTTTATCGCGCAGCACCAACCAATAATATCCCATCATTACTGCACTGCAGAAAATGACTTGCAGAAAATAATATGCGGTAGATAGCATAGTAATTATTTTTTGTGTTTCTTAATTTCGGTTAACAGCAACTCCAATTCTTTTATACTGATATCTTTTTGCTTTACCATAAAACTCACAGCCTCACTAAATGATCCTGCGAAGTATCCCTCCACTAAATTCCGGATGGAGCTTGAGGAATAGGTTTCTTTCGAAACCAAGGGATAATACTGATGTACCCTACCAATTGGCTTCACACCTACAAACCCCTTGTCAGCTAAAATTTTAATAATGGTAGCCACGGTATTCGAATGGGGACGAGGTTCGGGTTGTACTTCTACAATATCTTTTAAGAATGCTGCTTCTAATTTCCAGATGCTTTGCATAATCTGCTCTTCTGCCTTGGTGAGTGGTTTCATCTTCAACTAGTTTTATAGTTATTCAAATGTATAAACTAATTTATTAGTTTACAAACTATTTTTTTAGTTTTCGAAAAAAACTTTTGAAAATGCTCCCGTCAATATCTTTGGCGGGTGAAATACTACCTTATTTCGGGAGAAGCCAGCGGTGATCTACACGGTGGCAACCTGATCAAAGCATTGAAAACACAAGACAGCACAGCAACTATCCGTTGCTGGGGTGGCGATTTGATGCAATCTGCTGGAGCCGAATTGGTAAAGCATTATCGCGATTTGGCATTCATGGGCTTTGCTGAAGTGGTCAAGAACCTACCCACTATTTTCAAAAATATCCGATTCTGCAAAGACGATATCTTGGCTTTTCAGCCTGATGCAGTAATCCTGATCGACTATCCCGGATTTAATCTGCGCATAGCAGAATGGGCACACAATGAAGGACTCAAAGTCATTTATTATATCTCTCCACAAGTATGGGCTTGGAAAGAAGGAAGAGTTAAAAAGATGAAACAGATCATCGATAAGATGCTCGTGATTCTTCCTTTCGAAAAAGATTATTACAAAGAAAAATGGAATTGGGATGTTGACTATGTGGGCCACCCATTGATCGAAGCGATTGAGGAAAAGAAAAAAGAATTGGGCTATACGCTTGCTAAAACCAACCCCGGTTTTACGATAAAAAAAATAGCTTTATTACCTGGGAGTCGGAAGCAAGAAATTACTAAAAAACTTCCTATCATGTTGGAGGTTGCAAAATCATTTCCTGATTATCAGTTTGTAGTGGCAGAAGCACCCGGACTAGAATCGGATTTCTATATCCCTTTTCTAAAAGCCTATCAAAATGTAGCATCGGTAAAAAATGCGACCTATCAATTGTTATTAGAATCAGATGCAGCCTTGGTTACAAGCGGTACTGCTACATTAGAAACAGCATTACTGGGTGTGCCCGAAATTGTTTGTTACAAAGGAAGCAATATCAGCTATCAAATTGCAAAGCGATTAATTAAGATTAAATACATTTCGTTGGTCAACCTCATTATGGATAAATTAATCGTAACTGAGTTAATTCAAGATGAGTTGAATGTAGTAAACTTGGTAAAGGAATTGAATTTGATTTTAAGTAATCCGGTACATCAAACGCAGCTAAAAGCAGATTACCTAGATTTATACGAAAAGCTTTCGAAAGGTGGTCATGCATCTGCACAAGCTGCAAAAATCATAATAGATTTTCTCACAAAATAATTACTTACGAATTAGCGGAAGGATAAAAGCTCTGAACAGCATGATTAGTATCACTATCAGAAATAGATAAATAGATATTCGGTTCATACCATGCATGTACTTTGTAAATTTTGTCTCATCATCTTTTCTCTCTTTTTTCTTGAGAAAGAGGTATTCCGCTATTTGATCCCAAAATTTCATGTACTTTAATTTTATTGTAAAATTGAAATTATAAACTATTCTATTACTTAATTGTATTTAATTTTTAGGATTAGGTATTTGATTCTCGAAGATAAAATAAAGGCTTAGTATTAACTAATATATTTAGTAATTTGTGTCTAAACATTTTAGTTATGTTTAAAGGAATCAACGCCATAGAGTTTTCAAAACGGTTTCAAACCAATAATGACTGCTATGAATATTTGGTATCGATAAAATGGGCGAA
>JAYUFN010000269.1:0-4316 GCA_043738705.1 Bacteroidota bacterium | reverse complement strand
GTTCAACAATAGCAACTGCAATCATCTTAATATCCATTACCTATCTCTCACTTGTTTTAGGAGAACTGGTGCCCAAACGAATAGGATTGAGCAGTCCAGAATCTATTGCCAAGAAAGTTGCAGGACCAATGCGTATTATTTCTTGGATAACCTATCCTTTTGTTTGGTTGTTAATGGGCTCTTCTAATGTATTGGTGCAGTTATTTAATATTCAGACAACTGAAAATCAAGTTACCGAAGAAGAAATAAAAGCCATTATTAATGAAGGAACCGAACACGGTGCGATTGATGAAGCAGAACAAGAAATTATAGAACGTGTTTTTCATTTAGGGGATAGAAATATCACTTCACTAATGACTCACCGAAGTGATATTGTTTGGATAGATAGCTACAAAACCGTTGCACAGATCAAAATGGTGATGCAAGATATTGTGCACTCCGTATATCCTATTTGCGAGGGAGAAATAGATGAAATAGTTGGGGTGCTTTCTATCAAAGATTTCATCGTAGTAGCTGGTGAAACTTTAGTGCAGGATATTATGAAACCGGCAATGTATGTTCCTGAAAACAATACCGCATATCAAGTGCTAGAAAAATTCAAGCAGTCGAAAATTCATCATTGTTTTATCGTGGATGAATATGGGACAGTATTAGGGATGATTACTTTAAACGATATTCTTGAAGCCATTGTTGGAGATATTCCGCAACATGAAGATGAGGCTTTTGAAATAGTTGAACGCACAGATGGCAGCTATTTGGTAGATGCTCAAATACCTTTTTACGATTTCTTGACTTACTTTGATAAGGCTGAATGGATGAAAGAAGGGGATCAGGATTTTGATACCCTTGCTGGATTTATTATCCATGAACTAGAAAAAATTCCTCAAACAGGCGAAAAACTTAGCTGGAAAATTTTTGAGTTTGAAGTAGTGGATATGGATAATCACAGGATCGATAAGATACTAGTTACTACTGATCAAGAGCCAAGGGAAAAATAAATCAAAATTCAAAACTGGTATTAGTTTTTGGGAAATCAAGTTTATAACTCTTCTCATTACCGTTCGCCTTTGCATGAAATATATTACTCTGGAGATTTTGGAAATCGTACAATAAGTTACAGGTCACTTCTAGCTTTTTCATTTGCGTTATTTTTGGAATTTCAGCAAAGATCCAAACGCTTTCCATTTGAATTTCATGGCCCACATAAACCAACATTACAGCCTGATTATTTATCTTTAGTTGAAGCCTTTGATTGATATAATTACTAATTTGCTTATCGAGTAATTGTTTGTCTGCAGGGTGCGCCATATCTACTTTACTGCTACTGTATTTCTGTAAGGTTTGTTCAAGATCGGGTGTGAATATGCGAATACTTACCTCTACGGAGGATTCCTTGGCATTATGATTAAAATCTATTACGGATACATAAAAGGGGTGCAAAGTGGTAAAGATTGCTATCGAAAGCCATTGAACCAGAATATTTACCATTCAACAAGTTTTTTTTTACACTACAAATGTCATGATTAAATTGATACTTCAGATATGAATGATTTTAAACTGTATTTAGAAATCGGCTTCCAACACATCGCAAATTGGAGGGGGAACGCCCCAATACTTCAGCAACTTGCAAGTATTCCAACTAGCGATCATATTCTTTTTTTGATTGCCCTTACTATTCGCTACCAATTTACTGATTGGAAAAAAATTCTGATGCTGATTACTGCATTTACAATTGGGCATAGCATCACGCTGGCATTGAGTGTATTGAATATTGTTACTTATTCAGTAAATTGGATTGAATTTCTAATACCCGTAACCATTTTGGTCACTGCTTTTAGTAATTTATTTGTTAAGAAATTTATATTCAAGACAAAATTTCCCCCAATTTATTTTATGGCGCTATTTTTCGGATTAATTCATGGATTGGGTTTTAGTAATTATTTGAAAAGTATTTTAGGAAGAGATCAAAGCATTTTTAAGCAATTATTGGCGTTTAATATGGGGCTTGAATTAGGACAGATACTGATTGTTCTAATCATTTTAATATTATCTTCATTATTTGTAGGATTAATAAAAATAAACAGAAGAGAATATCTTTTATTTGTTAGTGCAGCAGTTTTTGCTTTGGCAGTAAATATGACTTTGGACAGAGTTCACACATTATAACTATACAAAATTAGACAGCTATGAGAAAATTAGGTTTTGTTGGATTATTCTTTACATGTTTTTGCAGCATACATGCTCAAAACATTATGAACAATCCAACCTCCAATCATGGAAATAGATTCGAGCAACTGGGTACCATTCTACCTACACCAAACGAGTACAGAACTGCAAGTGGGGCACCTGGCCCAAAGTATTGGCAACAAAGAGTTGACTACAATATCAAATGCGAACTTGATGAACCCAACCTTACTTTGACAGGAAGTGAAACTGTTACCTATTTCAACAACTCTCCCGATGTTTTAACCTACTTATGGTTGCAGCTAGATGAAAATGAACATAGTACCATCAACAATGCAGGTTATCAGACCAGTACTACTCTTGGCAAACAGTTTTCTTCTACACAAGTTGATGCATTGATGGATTCAAAAAAAGATAATGGTTATGGCGATATTATTACAAAACTTACGGATGCTTCAGGAAAAAATTTAAAATTCGTTATCAACAAAACGATGATGCGTGTTGATTTACCCGTAGCATTAAAACCTGGACAAAAATTTATTTTTAATGTAGACTGGTACTATAAAGTTTCCAATAGGATGACCCTAGGTGGCCGCGGTGGATATGAAATGTTCCCTGAAGATGGTAATGCTTTCTTCACTATGGCACAATGGTATCCACGCCTATGTGTGTATAGCGATTTTCAGGGATGGCAGAACCACCAGTTCACTGGCCGTGGCGAATTTGCACTCACATTTGGCAATTATACTGTTTCAATGACGGTACCTGCAGATCATACTATTTTAAGTACCGGAGAATGTCAGAACTATACACAAGTTTTATCGGCAGCGCAAATGAATCGCTGGAGCCAAGCTTTGAATGCAAAAGAACCTGTTGAAATTGTAACACTAGCAGAAGCAAAAAAAGCAGAATCCCAAAAAAGTACTGCTAAAAAAACCTGGATATACAAAGCTGATAATGTTCGTGATTTTGCATGGACCACTTCCCGTAAAATGATTTGGGATGCTATGCCAGCTTATGTGGAAGGAAAAAAAATTATGTGCATGAGTGGCTATCCAAAGGAAGCATATGGTTTATATCGTAAGTTTTCTACCAAAGTAGTTGCACATACCATCAAATCATATTCTAAGTTTTCAATTCCTTATCCATATCCTGTGGCTCAAAGTATCGAAGCTTCGAACGGGATGGAATATCCAATGATTTGTTTCAATAATGGACGCACTGAGAAAGATGGTTCCTATAGCGAAACTACAAAGCACAGCATGTTGGGCGTGATTATTCATGAAGTAGGACATAATTTCTTCCCAATGATCGTTAATAGCGACGAGCGTCAGTGGAGTTGGATGGATGAAGGATTGAATTCATTTGTAGAATATCTTACAGAAGAATTATATGATAATAAATACCCTTCAAGAGGTAAAGGTGCTGCTTATCAGATAGCAGATTATATGCGCCTTCCAAAAGAACAGTTAGAACCCATCATGACCAATAGTGAAAACATTGTACTCTTCGGACCAAATGCTTATACCAAACCTGCTACCGGATTAAATATACTTCGGGAAACTATTATGGGTCGTGAACTATTTGATTATAGCTTTAAAGAATATGCTCGCCGCTGGGCTTTTAAACACCCTACACCCGCTGATTTATTCAGAACTATGGAAGATGCCAGTGCTGAAGATCTTGATTGGTTCTGGAGGGGATGGTTCTATGGTATTGAACCTTGTGACATCTCAATCGACACCGTGAAGCATTCAGTATTTGATCCGAATATGGCGGCGCAAGTAACTGCGCAATCAGGAAGGGGCGGTGCTCCACAGGCAGCTCCCGTAAACGGAACGGTTTCATTAGCTAAGCCCATGATTACTCCAGATGATCTTTCTAAACAGCGTAATAGAGAAGACAAGAGCATCATTTTCTTAACCGATGCGGACACTACTTTAAGAGACTTTTACTGGCGTTATGTTAGAGGGATAGAGGCCTATGACACGACTAAGTATAAAGTAACACCTCCAAACAATACACCTGATCCTTTGGATGATGTAGCTAAAGAAAAATATGCCAATGTGAATTTGTACGAAATAACTTTTTTGAATAAGGGAGGTTTGGTAATGCCCATCATAGTTGAATTT